>CANQWY010000094.1 GCA_947627675.1 uncultured Bacilli bacterium | reverse complement strand
CAGGAGGAAAACCATCAACAGGACCAGGAGAAGGAATAATAAATGATAGTCATAACTATGGAGAGATAGTAAGTAGTGCTCCAACAACAGATGGATACATAGGAGGGCTAGTAGGTTCAGTACCAGGTAGTAGTAAATTAGAGATATATGATAGTAGTAATGAAGGAAATATAGGAAATGCCTCAGGTTATATAGGAGGAATAGCAGGTTTTGTAGATACTTTAAAAATGGATAATTGTAGTAATACAGGAGCATTAACAGAAGTTAATAAAAATGTTGGTGGTTTAGTAGGAAATTTAGGAAACACAACTGATGATATTGGTACTATAAGTAGAAGTAATAATGAAGGAAATATTATAGCAGGGAATAATGGTATAAATGTCGGTGGCTTAGTAGGGATAGATGGTGGAGCAACATCCAATACAACTATAAATAAAAGTCATAATTATGGTAAAATAAATATGCTAAAAAATGAAAGCACATCGAATAAAGCAGTTGGCGGATTAGTAGGTAAATCTTCAGGAAATACAACAATAGAAAATAGCACCAATGAAAATAAAATAACAGTAGAAAACCTAGGAACAGGAAATGTAAACATCGGTGGATTGTTAGGATATAATAATGTAACAACATCAAATATAACCATAAATAAAAGTCATAATTATGGTCAAATAAAGATTGAAAATAATGAATCAACAAGTGCTTCTTATATAGGGGGAATAATAGGATTATCTAAAGCAATAACAACAATAACCAATAGTTCAAATGAAATAACAACAATAGGAGATGAAACAGGTATAAATGCTATAACTAATTCTTCAAACGGAACAGCTGTTGGAGGAATAATAGGAATTAATGATAACTCTGGTACTTCTAAAATATCTAAAGTAGAAAATAGTTATAATACAAGTGATATATATGGTGGAAATAGGATAGGTGGAATAATAGGTTGTAATAATAATTCCAAAATATTAATAAATAAATGTTATAATACAGGAAATTTAACAGGTCAAGAAGATACCAAAATTACATCTGGAATTAATCTTGGAGGAATAATATCACAAATATGGAGTACGTCTACATCTTCGACATCATATATATTAAATTCATATAATACTGGAATATTAACAGCCAAAGCAATTAATGCAGGAAATACTGTGGGTGGAATTGCAGGAGAAGTTAATAATAGTGGTACAAATTCATCAATATCTATAGTATTAAATTCATACAATTTAGGAAGTATAGTATCTAGAAATATTGGAAATGGCATCACTAATGTTAATATAATTAGCAATACTAAAGTTAATAATGTATATAATGCAGGAAATATAGAAGGAAATCCAAAATATAGTATAGTAAACAACATTTCGACAGGAAGTGTAGATATTCAAAACACCTATTATAAAGAAATAAGTGGAATAGCAGAAAGTAATAAAGGAGACATACTTGGTGCATATCCAATAACAGAAACCAATATGAAAGGCACAGATAACAATAGTTTGCTTTATAAATTAAACACTAATGTTCAAGCATTAAATAACCAAGGTTTAACAACATATGCTGAAGACTTAAAAGATTATGCCTTAGTAGATTGGGTAATAGATTCAAGTACAGGTTATCCAACACTAAACTTTAAATTAGAAGGTAATGAGTAATAGTACTTGTTACTTTCTTTTTAATTTATTATAAAATAAAACTACTTGCAATAAATTAGTAAAATAGTATATAATATTAATAGGACAAACAAAAAGAGACATATCTAGCTTGGTTCGTTAGATGTTTCTCAGTCCAGAATTTTGTTGGATGAAAAACACCTATTTATCTGAGTAATCTTAGATGAGTTGGTGTTTTTCATTTTATTTAATCCCTGTGGGTAATTTTTTCGATTAAAATCAAGATGATTACTAGAATAACTAAGTATTCCACCAGTAAATATCCCCTTCATAGGACCACCCCCTTCCAGATAAGAAAAGATCGTTAAATGGACTGAGGAATAAAAACACCTAACCGCTAGAATATATCTCTAAAAGCATTATAATATATAAAAAATGCTTTGTAAATAAAAGAAAACGAAATGTCCGCATACTTTTATAAAATTTGTTACTATTTACAGCCATAGCAAAAGATAAGTGATATTTTTCACTTATTTTTTGATGAATATAATTCAGTAAAAGTATAAGGTTTACCTTCAACTAATTTAGTTAAAGCATCATATTCATTTTTACCATATAATCTACATGTTTCTATATAGCTTCTTATATTGGCATAATCTTTTGCTCTTTCTATATTTTGAAATTGCCCTGATACTTTCATTTTACTTTTTATTCCTCTTAAGTTTCTTTCACTTAAATTATTTGTAAATGGCAAAGAAAAGTCTAATATCCAATATATATAGTTATCTCTATATTCTATTATTCGATATATTAAAGTTATGGTGTTAGGATAGAAATATAGACACAAAAAAATGGAGAATATGATAAAATAACATACAAGAAAGGAAGTGTCTA
>CANQWY010000093.1 GCA_947627675.1 uncultured Bacilli bacterium | reverse complement strand
ACCTTTTACCTGTTTTTATTGTTATTTCTTTTCCTGTTCTTATACTCTTACTATATTTGGCGTAAGTAACCCCCCCCATTAGAACTATTGTTAGTATTAGGGGTATTACTAACAATATCTTTTTTTCTTTTTTCATTTTCTTTCTCCTTCTATTTTATACTTAAATTCTACATCATCCATTTTTTATTTTCAAGTACTTTATTTTTGTACAGTTTTTCTATCAAAAAGAAAAAGAGCTTACGCTCTCCTTAATTTAATCTTAATCTTGACCTTTACCATAGACGTTTACTTTTACTTTATATGTACCTGGCGTTCCGGTTAACTCATAAGTCTTATCAACCCACATTCTTAAGCGATAATATTTATATTGTTGAGAACTTTCACCATTAATATTAGAAAATGATCCTGTTGCAAGTTCCATTGTTCCTTCTTCTGCTCCATATTTTGGAGATACTGTCTCTGTAAATGGGCTTGGACCAAATACTTGACTATATTCACCTTCTTTTTCATTACTTTGTTCTAAATATAATCTTATTTTATCATTAGAAATAGTACTACTTTCTTCATCTTTTTTAGCAACTACCACATAATCTATTGTAGTTTTACCAGTAATTGTTGCCGATACTGTAAAATCAAATTTCTCATTATCATTATTAAGTACTTTACCAGCATTATCATCCATAGGTATAGCATTTTCAATACTGATACCATTAGTACTCTCAGTATAAGTCATAGTAACAGTACCAGTAGAAATGGTATTCTCCTTAGTTCCAGAACTACTATAAGTAAAAGCAGCGAATGAAATACCTACAACAGCAACAATCAAAATTGCTACTCCAAGTACTGATAATAATACTTGTTTTGATGTTTTATTATTTTCTTTTTTATTATCCTTTATTTCTACCAAACAGAAAGAACTAGGCGTGAACCACCGTTGATGGGAGAACCACTATTGTAGCTAAAGAAGAAAACTCCCGTGACAACACCGCTGCCATAGTAACCGCCACGAACGGAACAAGGGAAGGTAGAATTTACAAAATATTGAAAGTCTCCATAAAAGCCTGCAGTTCCATCAGCATATATTGCATCTCCTTTTATGCTAGTAACTGTATTTGTATATAAATTATAATATTTAGAATCTGGCATTTTCTCAAATCCTGAACCTCCTACTTCATTATTGTAATTTCCCATTACTCTTTCCCAAGAACAACCAACTGTATCATATATTCCATAGATGGTTCCTGTAGTTGACGCTCCGTTTCCTGATGTCTCTTCATAATACTGATGTTGACATTTAGATGAAGAATTTGATGCAACATCTGCACCTGTTCCAGGTGCTCCTTTACTACATCCTGTCTGGAATCCGTTATAGTCATTTATATATATTTCTTTGTTGACACCTGTATAATTTGAATTACCATATTTGCCATATTTACTTTGACTTAAATAGGCAAAAGCTCCCCATTCCGTATTCTTTATCATATGCGTATCATAATTTCCACTTAAACCATAATTATTTGAACCATTAGTACTGTTTATTTGATTTTTTATATTATTGAAAAATGATGAATAACTTTGATTTCTTAAACTTATTTCATTTGGTTTTGATGTTATTGCATCTATTGTTCCAGTAAGCTCAAATTTACTTATCCAGATTCCTGATAACTCTGTATTTCCACTTCTTGTCGTATCACATGTATTTCCCCAACAAAATGACGATGGTGTATAATAATTACTTGGCGTTGTTCCGGTGTATGTGCCTGTTCCTTTTTCGGTTGTAGTCGTATTTACAAATTTGATATCAAACGCCCCAGGTGTTGCTTGGCTTGGTGTTGATCCTCCATCTATTTGATATCCATATGATTGTCTTAATGTATATGAGTATCTTGGTATCCATACTAACATTAAATTTACATCACTTATGTTTATTACTGTTCCTGCTGCTCCATTTTTGTATGTTGTTCTTTTATTTGCATCTTTTATCGTTACAGCATTTGCCCAGACTCCTCTGTTATAATCATACCAATTGTTTTTATTTATATCTGCTTTTACCCAGTTTGTTCCATTGTATGTTACTGGGATCATATCTCCTACTAACTTTGGTGCATTTGGTTCATTCATATAGTCTTTTGTTTCTACTTTTAGTTTTCCTTTATAACTTCCTGTCCCTTTAAATGTTATTATTATCTGTACTTTTTCTCCTACTTTTAAATTGGCTTCATCTATTGTTTTATTTGATAAAGTTCCCGTTGTTGTTATGCCACTTTTTGTGTAACTATAACTTATACTACTATTTTCTATACCTTCGATATATAATCTATAACTTGCATCTTCTGCTCCTCTATTTTCTATTGTAAATGTATATGTTTTTCCTAGTTCTATATTTTCTTTGTTTTCTCCATATATTCCTATATACCTTTTACCTGTTTTTATTGTTATTTCCTTTTTAGTTTCTATACTCTTACTATATTTGGCGTAAGTAACCCCCCCCCCATTAGAACTATTGTTAGTATTAGGGGTATTACTAACAATATCTTTTTTTCTTTTTTCATTTTCTTTCT
>CANQWY010000092.1 GCA_947627675.1 uncultured Bacilli bacterium | reverse complement strand
AAATAACTTAAAAATTCAAATTGCGAAATCTCTAGAAATTTCGCACTAAAATTTTGCCAAATATCTATAAATTTCGCGCCAAAACGTGACCAAATCTCTAGAAATTTCGCAAATCATTATTTTTGACATAAATTTGACACTTTTTTATAATATTTTATTTAATTTTTTAATAAGCAATAACTTGACTATTGTTGTTTTCCCCTAAAGCTTCTTGAAGTCTATCTGTTACCCATTGAACTTGAGATGACTCGGTATATACTTTTATATTATCAGAAACAGCAGGAAACGTATTCCTAAGATGAACATAATAACCATCTGCTTTTCCACCAAACATAGCTTGATATTTGTTCAAATCTTTTAAATTGTCATATGATGCTTTTGGCAATTTTATTTCAGTTAATTTGGTATCTCCCGCAAACATGGTAAATACGGTATCTAATTTTGGAAGATTCCAGTTACTTAAATCAACTTTGGTTAAATTTGTACATCCTTGAAATATTCCTCCATAATACCAATCTCCTAAATTGGTTACTTTTGACACATTCCAATTGGCTATTGGTATTATATTTTCTAAATTTCTACAATTATAAAACATATAACCCATACTAGTTACAGAAGATACATCCCAATCTTCTAGCGGTGTTAAATCGCTTATTTGGGTGCTGGAAAACATTCCATTCATATTATTAACATTAGAGACATCCCATTGTGCTATGGCATTAAAATCTTCTATTTTAAGATTTGCAAATATGTTACTCATATTTGTTACATTTTGGACATTCCATTCCTTTAATGGGCTTATATCTACTAATTTAGAACTATATTGAAATAAACCTTGCATATTGGTTACGCTAGATATATTCCAGTCCTTTATTGGTGCTAAATCATCTATTAAAGTTCCTGCAAACATATTGCCCATATTGGTTACATGTGAGACATCCCAATTTTGAATAGGACTTAAATTAATTATTTTAGTATCATTAAATATTGATGACATATTTGTTACATGCGAGACATCCCATTGTGCTATAGGACTTAGATCTGTTATCTGAGTACTGATAAACATACCTGATATATTAGTAACATTACTTATATTCCAATTTATGATTGGTGTTAAATCACTTATTTGTGTAACCCCAAATATATCTTCCATAGTATCTACAGAAGATACATCCCAATTGCCAATTGGCGTTAAATCATTTATTGAAGTATGAGCAAACATCTTTCCCATATTGGCTACTTTTGACATATTCCAATTTTTTAATGAGTCTATATTGCTGATTCCAGTATAGGCAAACATACTATTTGTTGTTTTAACACTAGACATATCCCAATTACTTATTGGACTTAGATCTATCAAATTTGTATTTTGATAAAATGTACCTTGCATTGTTGTAACATTTTTTGTATTCCAATTGGACAATGCATTTATATTTGATAAATTGCTATTACCACTGAAAACATTAATCATATTAGCGACATTAGATACTTTCCAATTAGTAAGAGCACTAATATCTATTAAATTTGTATCACTATTAAACAAATTAAACAAACTCGTTACTTCACTAGTATCTAAAACATTACCTGAGATTTTCTTTAAATTGATAAAGTTACAAAATGCATATCCCATATCTTGCGGTGCTCGCATTGGACCATCTGCTCCAATATATAAATCATAACTATCTTCTATATCTGGTGTTTTTTCTAACCAACCCATTACTTCATCTGACTTTGTTCCTCTATTGGTATCTCCTAATTCCCAGGTCTTTATTGCTTTAGTAGTGTCTATGTAATCTACCAAGTAGACATTTTGAATCTTTTGATACATACCTTCGTCATCATAAAATATTGAGACTTGTTTAACTGTTTCTTGATTATTTTGTTTATCTGATACATTTTTATTTAACTTAACTAAGTATTTATATGTACCATTTTCTCGACAAACCATATTTTCGGCTTCGATTTTGACATTTAACATCTTATTAGCTATATAATTTTGATAACTTTCTTTATTGATTAATTCCATTATGGCACTTAAATAATCGCTACTATCTCCATCTATTTCAAAACTTGTTTGATATACTTTGGTATTATTTACTTTTAACGTACTTAAATCTAGTGTTTCATCTAAGCCTAAACCTTTTAAATATAAAAGTACATCTTCTTTCTCTAAGACACTCCACATACTGCCTTCTTTGGTTTCTAAGGTTACTTTGATATCACCACTACAACTATATCTGATGTTTTCCATACCTTTTGATGATACTTCGATTATATTATGGGTTCCTTCTTCTTTGGTTTTCTCATATCGATTATCATTTACAGCTCCATAATAACTGCCTACATTGGCTAATTTCATATCATTATTGTCAACATGAATATGTATATCATCATATAGTGTACTTACTGATAAGGAATGTTTCTTGGGAGTATTTGCTGTGATCATAGACTTACTACCATTACCACTTACTGTTACGCTAAAGTAAGCGTATGTTGCACTTATTATTAACAATAACATTATGAGTACTCCTACTAAGCTTATTATTATTTTCTTATTCTTCATAAGCTTAGCTCTCTTTCTCCAATTATTAATCTTGGTAAGATATTTGTTAATACCAATGGTATTAACA
>CANQWY010000091.1 GCA_947627675.1 uncultured Bacilli bacterium | reverse complement strand
TACAATATCAAAATATACAGGCTTAAGTATAAAAGATGTTAATAAACTTAGAAACAGTTTAAATTAACATCTTTTTTTAGTTCTAAAATTTTGTAGTGGGTAGTGATTTAGATAGTTTTATATATCTATTATATTAACAGTAAATCTTAAAGTTTATTAATTATATGTGAAATTTAGTTGTGATATTATTTGTAAAAATAAGAGGTACGTTTATTTATCTTAAAAGTAAATATAATATTAATTCTAGAAATTATAGCACAGAGTACAGAATTTTCATCTACTATAAATTAAATTTAAAGTTTAAGAAAAAGTAACGGCTCTTTAAGTAATATGAACATATTATATTGTGGAAAAAATTAATTTAAAGCCTTAAAATACTAAATAGCATTATAAACTATACCAAGTGTGAATTTAGTAAATATTATTTTTTATTATATTTTATATGTAAAATATATACTTTATATTATTGTTGGAATTTGTTCCCCAATTTTACCAGTAAAATAAAACTTTACTGTTTTTTTCTATCATAATATAGTAATATGTGTTATACTAAAATTAAGAATAAGGGTGATTGTATGATTGATGATATTGTTATTAATAGTTATAAAGAACAGATAAAAGAATCTATTTTTAAAACTCAAGCAGTAAAAGTAGCGGGTTTTGATATAGTAGTCGAGGAATTACAAAAAAGAGGAGTTGACATATCTAAAATACTTGCCTTTTTTAATAAAATAAAAGATGCCAATACTAAAGAAGAAATTAATAATTTAACTATAGACGAATTAAATAATATTATAGACGATATTAATATTCAAGTTACAAAATCGTTAATATCTCCAGTTGAAATAGCCGGTATTTTAGAAAGAAGATCCAAAATGATTGCAATGGAAAAATCTCCTAATGGTAAAATTACAGATAATGATAATTATGTTAAAGTTGGATCAAATCTTGCCAGTGAGATAAATAAACATGGCATCAGCTATGGACTTAGTATATGTATAAAAAACTACTGTATTCAAAAAATGTATCAGGCTGATTATAAAGAAAAAATAAGTGAAAGAGAAAAAAAATTGGGAATTTATAAAAACAATGAAAAAGGAGAGCATATAAATAATATAAAAAAGGTAGAAGATAAAAAAAACAATCTAATGATAGAAATCTTCTCTAAAGAAGTAGCAAATAATAATATAAAAAGTTTTGATGATATAAAAAACGATTATTTTACTTACTTAAATAATTTAGTTAGTAAACTTAATGAATATAAATAATTGGAGGATTTTATGGAATATGAAAATTTAATATCTAAATTTTATGATCTTTCAACAGAGGATAAAAAAAAGGAAATATATGAAGAAATAGATAAAATTAAGACCGTTATAGATACCGTGTCAAATTTTCAAAAGAGCCCTAATAGTAATAAAATAATTAAATATGTTTCTGGTAATAATGATAGCGAGGATGATAATTTAACTAAATTATATAATAATATTATGATAATTGAAGAAAGTCTAATTTTTTATTTAAAAGATAGTGGTTATTAGGAGGAATATATATGAAATTATTAGCAATTAATTCTGGGAGTTCGACACTTAAGTTTAGACTTTATGAAATGCCAGACGAAAAGGTTTTAATGAAGGGAAGTTTTGAAGCTATTGGAATGAATAGTAGCTGTTATAACATTAAAACAAGTATGGGTAAAATTCAAAAAGAAGTTATTATAAATAATCATATGGATGCTGTTAATATTTTAATTAATGAGCTTATTGGAAATTCTATTATTTCTAGTTTAGATGAAATAAAAGCAGTAGGTCATAGAGTTGTTCATGGTGGAAATAAATATTCAAATAGTGTTATTGTAACAGATAGAGTAATTAAAGAAATTGAAAAAATTAAAGATTTTGCGCCTCTCCATAATCCTGCTGCTTTAATAGGAATAAAAGCTTTTGCTAAAATAATTCCCAATGCTTTAGAAGTGGTTTGCTTCGATACAGCATTTCATCAAAGTGTTGAAGAAAAAAATTATCTATATCCTATTCCCTATGAGTGGTATATTAAATATGATATCAGAAAATATGGATTTCATGGGTTAAGTCATAAATTTATTAGTCTTAGAATGAAAAATATTTTGAAGAAAGATGTTAATCTAATAGTTTGTCATATAGGTAATGGTGCTAGTATAAGTGCTATAAAGGGTGGCAAATGTATTGATACTTCTATGGGATTTACTCCTAATTGTGGAGTTATGATGGGAACTAGAAGTGGTGATATTGATTATAGTATAATAGGATATATTATGTCTGTTACAGGTATGAGTTATAAAGAGGTAGATGATATTTTAAATAAAAATAGTGGTTTGCTTGGTATAACCGGAATGAGTGACTTAAGAGATATTGATAGAGCGTATATTGCCAGAGATAAAAAAGCAATGATTGCTGTTGATATGTATTCTAGAAGAATTGCTGATTATATTGCAAATTATTATTTACTATTAGATGGGGAAGTAGATGCAATTGTTTTCACCGCTGGTGGTGGTGAAAATGATGATATAATAAGAGGCGAAGTCTTAAAAAAACTTAAACCGTTAGGAGTTCTAATGGATGCTGAAAAAAATAAAAATACAATAGTCAGACGTGGAATTGAAGGAATTATTTCTAGTGATAATTCAAAGATAAGTGTCTATGTTATTGCAACAGATGAAGAATTAATGATAGCAAAAGATACATATGAACTTTTCCAAAATTTAAAATAAATACAGTAATACCTGAACTGAACCCCGTTTCTTGGACATAGGAAACGAGTTTTTTGTATGAGCAAATTGAGTTATGAAGATAAAATAAAT
>CANQWY010000090.1 GCA_947627675.1 uncultured Bacilli bacterium | reverse complement strand
CGTCCTTGACTAAATTTGATGAAAGACTAAATTTCACTTCTTTATCTTTAAACGCAATTTACTTTTTCATTTAACATTTCTTTTAAATGTAGAAAATTGTCATTTTTTTTTATTTGTGATATTATTAAAATAGGAGGATTTAAAAATGATTTTTGGTACTATAAATAATACATTGCTTTTTTCTCTTGTTACTTTTGTTTATATGATATTTTTCGCAGTTGCATATTTTTTAAAGAAAAAAGTAAAATCCATTGAATTATCTATATTTAATAAATTAATTATTTGTAATATTTTGTCTTTAATAACCGAATTATCGTTAATATTTTTCATTTTATGTGATAGAACATTTTTAAATATAGTATTAAAAATATATAATATATGTCTTTTTACCTATGTTTGGTTATTTGGGCTTTACAGTTATTATATTTCTAAAAATAAGAATAAAAGAAATAGGCAAGCGTTTAAATATAGATTATATTTATTATTTTATCTTATATCTTGTATAATAATTTTAATTTTGCCAGTATACTTAAATGATGTTGATTATAAGCAATATTCATATGGTCCTAGTGTCACATTTTTATTTTTTATTGTTGGTTTATTAGTGATTTTAATTTCTATATTACTATTGGCAAATATAAAAAATATAAAAGAAAAAAAAGCAATGCCCATCATAATGCTTATACTTTTTTTAGCCTCTAACGCTATAATACAATTCTTATGGCCACATATATTATTAGCAAACTCGTTTTTTAGTTTAACTACTTTTGCTATGTATTTTACGATTGAAAATCCAGATGTAAAAATGATTAATGAATTGAATATTGCTAAAGGTGAAGCTGAAAGAGCAAATAATGCAAAAACAGAATTCCTTGCTAATATGTCACATGAAATTAGGACACCATTAAATGCTATAACAGGGTTTAGTCAAGCCTTATCTGAAGAAGAAGGAATGCCAGAAGCAGCTAAGGAAGATATTAAAGATATTATGATGGCATCCAATAGTCTTTTGGAAATAGTAAATGGTGTTTTGGATATTTCTAAAATTGAAGCTAATAAAATGGAAATAATAAATAAACAATATGAACCTCGGGATATATTTGAGGAATTAGAAAGTTTAACTAAAGTAAGAATAGGTGAAAAGCCGATAGAATTTAGAACATATATAGATGCTACTATTCCTAAAAAACTGTATGGTGATCACGTAAGAATAAAGCAAATTATTTTAAATTTACTTACAAACGCTGCTAAGTATACAGAAGAAGGTCATATAGATTTTAAAGTAAGCTCTGTTATTAAAGGGGATATATGTAGACTGATAATATCTGTTGAAGATACTGGAATAGGTATTCAAAACGAAAAAATTGATAAATTATTTACTAAATTTGATAGACTAGATGAAGAAAGAAATATTACGATTGAAGGAACAGGTTTAGGACTTGCAATTACAAAAAAATTGCTAGAACTTATGAATGGAAAAATTACTGTTCAAAGTGTATATGGCCAAGGATCTAAGTTTACAGCATATATAGACCAAAAAATTGTTAATGAAGAAGATGTAGTATATAAAAAGGAGGATGTCGTCACAGTAGATAATATAGAAGTATTGACTGATAATGTTATTAAGAAAAATATTTTAGTAGTTGATGATAATAAATTAAATTTGAAAGTAGCAGAGAAGCTTCTAGCAAAATATCCTGTTAATGTTACAAAAGTATTAAGTGGATTTGAGTGTATAGATCTTATTTCAAAAAAAGAAAAATATGATTTAATATTAATGGATGATATGATGCCAAAGATGGATGGTAAAGAGACTTTAAAAAAATTGAAAGAAAATAAAGACTTTAATATACCAGTAATTGCTTTAACAGCAAATGCTTTATCTGGTATGAAAGAAGAGTATTTATCATTAGGATTTAATGATTATTTAGCAAAACCTATTGAAAAGGCTGAACTAGAAAGAATTTTAAAAAAATATTTGGATATTAATTTATAAATAGATAAAATACTATAAATTATTATTATGAAAAAGGAGAAATATATGAAAGATAAAGAATTTTTAATTCAAAATGGAGTAAATGTAGAAAAAAGTTTAGAATTATTTGGTGATATGGAAACATATAATGATACTTTAGTAGAATTTATTAAAGATATAGAAGAAAAAAAGGCTAATCTAAAAAAATATAAAGAGATTTCCGATATGGCAAATTATGCAATTTATGCTCATTCAATAAAAAGTGATGCTAAGTACTTTGGATTTGATCACTTAGCAGAACTTGCCTTAAATCATGAAATGGCTGGAAAGCAAAATAATATGTATTATGTTTCGAGTAATTATGAAGAATTTATGAATGAAATTACAAAAATTGAAAGAATAGCTAAAGAGTATATGAATATGCCTATAGTTAATGAAGAGCAAATAATTACAATAAAAGATGAAGCTATTCTTATAGTAGACGATTCGTTAGTTATTAAGAAATTTATTCAAAATATCTTTCATGATAAGTATCAAATTGTATATGCGGGAGATGGTAATGAAGCAATAAATCAGTTAAATGAAAATAGTAAAATAAAAAAAATGATATTGGATTTAAACATGCCAAATGTTAATGGCTTTGATGTATTAAAATATTTATTAGAAAATGACTTTTTTAGTAAAATAGATGTTACTGTAATTACAGGAGTTGGCTCTATAGATATTATTGAAGAAGCTAAGAAATATCCTATTAAGTCTGTTATATTAAAACCTTTTAATGAAAGAGATATTAGAAATGCTATAGAAGAGGATGAAATATTATAAAAAATAAAAAAGTTTAGAATCTTAATTATATTAAGAGACTTTTTTATATTTTAAAGAAGTTTTTTAGAAAAATGACAAGTTAACAAATAGTTAAAAATAAGGTATTTACAAATACCGGAAGTTAGGTGTAATATGTAAATATAAGAATA
>CANQWY010000089.1 GCA_947627675.1 uncultured Bacilli bacterium | reverse complement strand
GTAAATAAAAAAGTAATAGTACCCCTAATAGGAATAATAACGTTAATAATACTGGTAGTAGGAATAAGTTATGCAGCCTTTAACTACACCAAACAAGGAGAAATAGTAAATACCATAACAACCGGAACAATAACAATGGTATATACAGAAGGAGAAAACGGAATAACCCTAAATAATGCGATACCAACATCAGATGAAGAAGGAAAGAAATTAAGTGGAGCGAATAACGTCTTTGACTTCACAGTCCAAATAAATATAATAGGAAAAACAACCATAAGTTACGAAGTAACAGCAGAAAAGGATGATTCATCAACACTAGATGATAATGCAATAAGAATATATTTAGAAAAATCAACAGAAAATGGAAGTAATTATCAAGCAGTGGAAGGCCCAAGTTACTACACACCATTAACAGAACAAGACGAATTTGGCGCAACAACAAAAGAGATGGTATTAGATACAGGAATAGCAGATAAGACAGTAACATATTATTATAAATTAAGAATGTGGGTAGCAGATACATATGAATTAACAGGAGAAGAAAAAACATTTAAAGTAAAAGTAAATGTATATGGAAGTGATGGAGTAAAAGTAGTATCAAAATATACCAAAGACTTTGGAGAAGATAACAGTAATGCAAATAGTCCACAATTAGTAGGAGACATGATACCAGTAGTCTGGAATGAAACAAATAATAGATGGGTAAAATCACCAACAAATCAAAAGAACTATTACAACTATGATAAACAAATATGGGCCAATGCAGTAACAATAAAAGATCAAGATAAGAGAGCGAAATATGTATCATCACCAATAGGAACAGAAATAAAGATGGAAGATATAAATACCATGTGGGTATGGATACCAAGATACTCATATGCCTTAAAAGGGCAATTTGGAACTCAGTTAGAAAATGCAAGTGAACCAAGTATTAATACCCCAGGAGCCTTTGATATAAAGTTCGTAGATACAAATACAACTGATAAAGGAACAGGTAAATATACTTCTGAAACAGTATTAGATACTGATTATTATACACCATCAAGTTTCTGTTGGGGCAACACATGCGATGATGAAGGTCAAAGAGATACTGGAAATACAGAATTACCCGGAATCTGGATAAGTAAATTTGAGACAACTGGAGATATAAATAATATAGGATCAAAACCAAACGAGACGAGCATAACAAGTCAAAGTTATTTCTCATTTTTTACTGCTATACAAACACAAATGAATAATGAAAATGGAAAGAAAAATTATGGTTTTGATGGAAGTAACTATGATACGCATATGATAAAGAACACCGAATGGGGAGCCATGGCGTACTTAAGTCAAAGTAAATATGGAAAATATGGTAATAAAAATTATATAAATGCTGATAAAGAGATTTATGTAAATAATAATAGTAATTATCAAACAGGATGTAGTAAAGGAGAGCCAGGAAGTGGAGAAAGTGGTAATTCAAATAGTTCAACTACATGTTTACATACATATGATGAAGAACTAACAGGAACCGGAGCTAGCACAACCGGAACCATCTATGGAATATACGATACATCAGTAGGAGCCTGGGATAGAGTAATGGGCAATTTAAATGATAGCGTATCTAAATCGGAATTTGAACAAATGCCTGATAGAAAATATTATAATAAATATACAAATGAAACAGGAATCAAAGGCGATGCCACAAATGCAGAAGGAACGGCTGGCTTTTATGGAGATTATGTATTGTTTTTAAATTCTTCCGCACCTTGGTACGTTCGCGGCGGTCACTCTGAAAATGGTGTTATCGCGGGAGTCTTCAGCTTCAGCGGCGGCAGTAGTAATGCTAGCGTCTACTATAGTTCGCGTCTTGCCCTTTCAACTTGGTAGATTTTCTAATGCATTATTAAAAAATAGAATTGGTAATTTTATTTACATACTACTTTAATTATATTTTTTCACAACACGTTTAAACTAATAAAATAAAAAAGCTTTGAAAATTTAAATTTTCAAGGCTTATTTTTTTTAAATAGTAGTATTTATTTTCTCTTCTATTAGTATTTTATTCTTTTTAAGTCTTTCATCATTAGGATTAATTTTAAGAGCTTCATTAACGTAGGTTAATGACTCATCATAATTATTTAAATAATAACAGCTAACCGATAAAAGGTCGTATATTGTTTCATCTGAAGTAAAAACCTCATTTATATATGTTTTGGTATTATTGGGTATTTTTTTCGCTTCTATACAATATTTATATACATTATTAAAATCCTGTAGCTCATAATATAATAAAGCTATTTCAACATAAGGATCTCTTAAATAAGGAGCCTCTTTAACCGCTTCTTTATACCACATTTCAGCCTCTTTATATCTTTTTATATTTTTATAGCACCTTCCTATAAATCTCATAGAGGCACATCTTTCATCTTTCCAAGTAGCACGTTTTAAACTTAAATGTTTAATTAAAGTATCAATTGCTTTTTGGTATTTTCCATAATACATATATTCTCGGCCTAAATAGTGCATATTTCTATCATCTTCAGGGTCTTCTTTTACAGATAACTTAAGGAGTGATAAATAGCTACTTCTTGATTTTGTATTATCTGGATAGTGATTAACAGTAATTTCATCAGTCGTAATAAATTTTTCATTATTATCACTGTTAGTATATGTTAAAACTTCATGCACTGGATGTATCCATTTATAATTTTGCCTACTATGTATTTTTTCAATATAGAAATTAACTAAAGGTTTGTTATTTTTATCTAAACACCAATTATAATTATATCTTAATCTAGTAGTATCTTTTTGCCAAATTTTTTTAAGTTTTTTTATAAAATCTTTTTCCATTACTTCATCTAAATCAATACAAACACAAATATCACAATCTAAATCAACCATATCTAAAGATTTATTACGTGCAACGTCAAATCTCCAAGGAGTTATGATTTCTTGTTTAACAATAACTCCTTTTTCTAATAATTTTTCAACAGTTTTATCAGATGATCCTGTATCAAGAACAAATATCTTATCTGCCTCTTTTACAGAGTTATACCATCTATCAACAAATTTTTCTTCATTTTTAGAAATTGCATATACACATACTTTATAATCATTCATAAATATAATTCCTCCTATATTAATACTTTATGTCTGATGATAAAAAAAGATAAATAAATTAGTTTACATGTAAATTTCTTTTTTTAAGCTTTACTTATATCATTCTTACTTTAGATATTGTATTATATAATTATAGATTTACTGTTAAACTGTCAATAATTTTTGAAAATGTCTTAAAAAAAACTAAACATTAACGGGAATTTTTAACCCGTTTTTATTTACTTTCT
>CANQWY010000088.1 GCA_947627675.1 uncultured Bacilli bacterium | reverse complement strand
ACTCTGGTAGCGTTAGGAATTACAATAGTAGTTTTAATGATTATTGCAGGAATAACAATATCAATGTTAACTGGTGATCATGGAATAATTGACGAATCAGAAAGTGCCCACATACAAACTGAAGTATCTAAATTACAAGAAATTACAGAACTGTATGTTAGAAGTAAAAGTATTAATAGAGTAAAGAATAGAGATTACTCTGATGTAACAACACAAGAAGATATTTCAGATGTAATTATTGAAGTAAAAACAGCAGAAGGATTAAATTTAGGAATTTATCAAGGATTTGATAAATTAGATTTTAATTCTGAATTTGGAAAAGGTGGAAAAGATATATCAAGTGATTGGAATAAATCAATAACAGACTTAAAAGATGTCTTTGCCATAGATATGAATACAAATGATATTTACTATGTAAATAATGGTAAGATATGGAAGGCAAGTGGAAATACAACAGCAGCAGAGATACAAGAAGAGAATAAAGAAGCAACAGAAGATACACAAGCACCAACAATAAAATCAGCATCAGCACAAAATGGCTGGAGTAATAGTAATAAGACAATAACAGTAACAGCAAGTGATGAAGGAAAGAGTGGAATAGCAGGATACTCAGTATCACAAAGTGCAGATTCACCAGGAAGTTGGACAGCAACAAGAGCAACAACATGGACAAGTGAAGCTTATCCAGAAGGAACATACTATGTATGGGTAAGAGATGGAGCAGGAAATGTATCAGATAATAGACAAATAGAAGTAGATAAGATTGATAGAAGTGCACCAACAATAAAGAGTGTAACAGCAGTTGGACTAACAATAACAGGAACAGCAACAGATAATGAATCAGGAATAGGAGCATATCAATTTAATACAAATGGAAATCTAGGAGCAGATTCACCAGGCTGGACAGAAATATCAGCAATACCAGGAGAAATAACACAAACACAAACAGTAGGTTCAGAAGGAACATATTACTTCTATGTAAAAGACCAAGGAGGAAATGTAACTAAGAGAGAGATAAAAGTAAATGGACTAGATACAGATAAACCAGAAGTCACATTTGAAACAGATGGAAATGGAGAATGGAAGAAAGAACAAGGAACAAAAGTAACAGTAACAGATGAAAACTTAGATGAATCAAGTCTAAAACAATTATGGGTACAAGGAGATAGCACACCAGGAGAAGAAGCATTCTCAGAAAGTTTTGAAAATGGAACAAAAGTAACTAAGACAGGAGTAGCAGGAGATAATTGGCATCTATTCATATTAGCAAAAGATACAAGTAACAATACAACAATACAAGGAACAAAAGCATTCTGGATAGATGGAGAAGAACCATCAACAGATGCTCCACAAGTTGAAGTAACAGGAACAGGATTAATAGTAACATTCAAACAAACAGATGCACATAGTGGAATAAATGAAACAACAAAACAAGTAGCAATAAAAGCAAAATCAGAAGGAAGCTGGAAGAGCTGGATAACAGAACCAGGAAGTTCACATATATATTCAGGATTAGAAAAAAGTACAGAATATGAAGTAAAGACACAAGTACAAGATATAGTAGGAAATGGATATACCCAATCAGAAGTAGCAACAGCAACAACAGAAGATGCACAAAAACCAGTATTAACAGCAACACCTAAAAAAGAACAAGGATGGACTAAAGGACCTGTATCAGTAGATATAAGCTTCCCAAGTATAGCAACAGATAAACAATATAGTACTGATGGAAGTAAATATAATAGTTATACAAATCCTATACAAGTAAATGAAAACAATACAACAGTAAAAGCAAAAGCAAAATTACCAACAGGAGAATTTATAGAAGCAGAAATATTAATAGACTATATAGATAATAAAGCACCAACAATAGAAAGTTTAACATCAAAAGGAACAGCAATAACAGGAAAAGCAAAAGATGAACAAAGTGGAATAAATGGATATCAATTCTCAGAATCAGAAGATATAAATGCAGATTCATTAGGATGGACTGAAGTAAGTCCTACAACAACAGATTCAATAACAGAAAGTTATGATCCAGGACAAGTTGGAAAATATTATTTCTATGTAAAAGATGCAGTAGGAAATGTAGCTAAACAACAAGTAAGATCATCACAAGGAGCTACACCATTCAAAGATATGATAACAAGTAATGAATATGGAGATGATGTAGCATATAACGTAGACTTAGATGATAATCCAGAAACATTAGATTGGTCAATATTCTATAAAGATGATAATTACGTATATTTAATTGCAAAAGATTTATTAAAAAGAGATAAAATACCAGCAAAAGTTCCAATGACACATGGAGAAGATAACATAGTATATTGGTCATCATTAACTAAGACAGGAGCAGCAGATATATCAGATGTAATAGCAGAAAAATATATGTTAAGCTGGAAGAAAGAACATAGTTCAAGTACAAACTCAGGAATAAAAGCAGTAGCAGACTTATTAGATACAAGTTATTGGTCAGATTTTGCAACAGGAATGCCAGGAGTTGAAGCTATAGGTGCTCCTACCCTAGAGATGTGGATGGCAAGCTGGAATGCAAAAGAATATACTCCACTATATTGTAATAATACAGATGATAATGGATATTATGTAGGAACAGAAACAAATCCTTCAGATACATCAGTAGTATTAGAGAGTTTACTAGGATATGATGATTTATTATATAAAGCAAATAGTGAACCAGGATATTGGTTAGCATCTACTGGAAGTGAAGTAAATGACGAGTTAATGTATGTATATGGAGGAATGATAACAAAAGCAAGCTATAACACAAGTACAGCAGCAGGACTAAGACCAGTAGTAGCAATACCATCAAGTATATCAGGAGAACAAAGAGATAATGGAGATTGGGCATTAACAATCCCAGCAGAAACATTATCAGATGTAGTAACAAAAGATATGTATGGAACGTATGTAGATTATCCAGTAGATTTAAATGGAGATGGAATGACACATAATGACTGGAGAATATTCTACAAAACAGATGATTACGTATACTTAATATCAAAAGATTATTTAAATGTAACAAAAGTACCAACAAGTGCTAATGTAGAAAAAGAAGGAACAACAGGAATATATTGGTCAGGAAACTCATTTAATTATAGAGGATCAATAGATATAAAACCAACAGTAAGAGAAAAATTCTTCTTATCTTGGAATAAAACAACAACAAATGGAAATGCAAAATCAATAGCAGCATTATTAACACCAACAGATTGGCAAGAATTCTCAAAGATACAAGGAGCAGAAGTAATAGGAACACCAACAGTAGAATTATTTGCAAATAGTTGGAATGAAATGGGATATAAAGAGATAGTAACAGGAACATCAAGAGATAACGGAATATGTATTGGAGATAGAGGTGACGGAGGAGAAGCTCCTCAAACAACATCAGCAGATAGATCAACAGATCCAGGATATAG
>CANQWY010000087.1 GCA_947627675.1 uncultured Bacilli bacterium | reverse complement strand
ATAATAGTCTAACACTTTTTATTTTGCAAGATTTTTATTTATAACTAGGGACTTTTCGTCAGAAATTTGGTACAATTATGATAAATTAGATTTTAAAATATTATTATACTAATTTATCTTATGTTGTGTAGAAAGCGAGGAAAAATTAAAATTATGGAAAAATTAATTATGTTAGGAACAGGACATGGATTTGTTTGGGATTTATATAATACCTGTTTTTTATTAGAAAATGCAGATGAGAATTTATTAGTAGATACAGGCGGGGGGGTAGATATAGTTAAAAGACTCGATGAAAAAGGTTATAAATTAACTGATATCCACAATATTTTTATATCTCATTGTCATACTGATCATATATTAGGTTTACTTTGGATTTTAAAAAGAATGTCAGTCTTATTTAGCAAGGGATATAATGAACCTTTTAATATTTATTGTAATCAAGAAGTATCTGATACAATTAAAAAGCTATATTCTTCTGTATTTCCAGATGTAAGAGTAAAAGCAATAGATGAAAAAATAAATATTCATACATTACATGATGGAGAAAAATTAAAAATAGCCGGTGAAGAAATTACTTTTTTTGATGTTCATTCTAAAGGTAATCAATTATATGGGTTTGAAAATATTTTAAATAATGGAAAAAAATTAATATTTTTAGGGGACGAAACTTGTAATCCAATATTATATGAAAGATTGAAAGATGCAGATTATGTTATGCATGAAGCTTTTTGTTTGGATGAGGAAGAATCTATATTTAAAGCATACGAAAAACATCATTCAACTGTAAAATCTGTATGTGAAGCTATGCAACCATTAAATATAAAAAATTTAATCCTTTATCATACTGAAGATACTCACAAAAATAAAAAAGAATTATATACAAAAGAAGCAAAAAAATATTTCAATAACAATGTGATTGTCCCTAATGATTTAGATGAAATTATATTAAATTAGAGGTGATTAAATGTGCAAAATTATTTTTAGCGATTATGATGGAACGTTAGATACAAGTGAAAAAGATATATATATAAATATTAAAGCAATTCAAAAATTTAGAGATAATGGAAACTTATTTGTAATTGCTACAGGTAGAAGTTACTTAGATTTAAAAAGAAAACTTGATTTACATCCTATACCTTTTGATTATTTAATTGTAAATCATGGAGGAGTTATTTTAGATAAAAACGAAAAAGTCATTGATGCTTGTTTAATTTCTAAAAATGTTGGCATTGAGATTTTAGATTCTGTAAAGCCTAGAAAAGATATAAAACGAATAGTACTTTTTGATACTATGAAAAAAGATATAGATGAAGTTACAGATGAACTTACAAAAATTATGTTAGAAATGAAAGATGATAAATCTGCTAGAATTGTATCTGAAATTATAAATAAAAAATGGAAAGAAACTGTTAAATCTTATGTTATATCAACTAAAAAGTATTATTTAGTTGAAGTTATTTCTATAAAAACAGATAAGGGAAAAGCTATTGAAAAAGTATTAGAAATTGAAAATATTGCTGATAATGATGTTTACCCTATTGGTGATGGAGCTAATGATGTAGAAATGATTTTAAAATATAATGGATATGGTATGAAAAATTCTGAAGATGTTGTTTATAAAGTGACAAATAAACTTTGTGATACAGTTGCAGAATTAATAGAAAGTTTAAATTGAAATATTTTTAAGGAAATAAATGTATGGGCAGTTCGATTATTATTTTATATTTAATATGAATATATGAAAAAAACAGAAGATAAGAATAATATTGATTAATAAAAAAAGTAGTTAAGAAATAAAATCTCAACTACCAAAATTTTAAATTTTATTTAATTGTTAAGTTAAATAACTAATTTTAAAAGATTTAAAATAAAAGTAAAAGTATTTAAATAAACTTAGAAGTGCGTGAATACTACTAGACGCCCCTGAAGAGACTAGCACTTTTTGTTTTATAATAATTTGCGAGGTTAAAGGTATTACTATAGGCGGAAAATCTGTAAGAGAACACTTAGAAGTCATAAATCATGAAAATGCTATTGAGTATCTAGAAGAATTAATTGGTGCTAAAAGTGAAATATTTTAATGGAATATTAAAGTATTACACCAATTAATTTTAAAAGGTATTGATGATGAGAATGCAGGAAGATATAGAAATCAGGATGTAATTATTAGTTGAGCACAACATAGACCACTACAATATATAAAAGTTCCATAACTAATGGAAAAACTAATAATAAATTATGATGAATGGGATAAATACCATCCAATGGGAAGAGCAGCATTATTACATGGAGAATTAGTTAAGATTCATCCATTTATTGATGGTAATGGTAGAACATCTAGATTAATAATGAATATGGAGTTAATGAGAAGTGGATATGTTCCAGTTATTATTAAAAAAGACAATAGATTAAAATATTATGAAACACTTGATAAAGCACATACAACAGGAGATTATACTGATTTTGTTAAATTAGTAACAGATGAAGAAAATGAAATGTTAGATAGATATTTAGAAGTATTATGGGATTAGCTTTGGATATAGTAAAATGAAATTGATTAAAATTGAAACTCAAAATTTTAAAGGAATAGAACATATACATATATAATAATCTTAATGGTGATATTGTATTTCAAAATGTATTTATGAAATATGATCTGATGAAATAATCTATTTAAAAGATGAGAAAGTAGATACAATATTAGAACAATAAAATTTAATTATTCATCTAACTATAAAAACATAAGATTTTTTAAAGTAATATATTTATACAAAATTATTTGGAAATAAAAAGTTTAATTAAATAATAGTTAGATAAAATTAGCATACACTTTAATAGGTGATGATATATAAAAACAACAAAAATAAAAGAAACAATTTCTTCTATAGCTAGTGAATTATTAGTCTTATTTGTACCTGAATTATTAAGTCCATTACATCTTGCTAGTTATTGTTATTATAAAAAAGTTAAAGAACGAGAGAAAAATTTAAATGGATTATCGAAAAAAATGATTCTAATAGCAAATCGGTTTGAAATAAAAGAAGAGGAAAAGATATATTTATTAGATGATATTAATAAAGTAGAATTATTTTATAAATTATATAATAAACTAGATTATTTAACATCAAAGGAGTTAAAATTGTTAAGAAATTTTTGTTATGCACAATAGTAAGAGAACATGATATAGAAACTGAATATGATATATATGATAAATATAGAAGTATATTGGATGATTGCATAGAGGAAAAAACTAAAAGGAAAATTAACAAATTTATAAAAAGTCTTTGATACTTTGAGTTACGGTAAAATTTTGTAGAATTATTGATATAGCAATAAAAAAATGATATTAATACGAAACAATTAGTTTTTATTGCATTTTGTTGATGTATATTGATTGATTTTGCAATTCATGTAAAAAAATACCGAAACTCAAATTTGATACAAGTTTAAAAATAGTTGAAAATATGGTAAAATGTTGGTTAAGGTGATTTATATATGAAGAAAATAAAAACTGAAATAAATAATAACATAAGTCCAAGAACTTATTTAATAATTTCAATATTTGCTTTATTAATGTTTATTGGTACATTTATAGTTACTGCAAAATATTATATAGCTATTAAAGATTATATTAAAATTAATGCAACCATAACTGAATCGGGGTATCGTTACACTGGTCCTACTTCTGAAGAATCTAAAATTAATTATATAAAAGTAAAATATGAGTATAAAAATAACGAATACAATAAAGAATTGCGAATAACATATTTTTTAATTAAATATCCCAAAGTTGGTAGTAATCTAACTATATTAATTAACCCAAATAATCCAGAAGAAGTAGATAATCACTATATGAGAATTACATGTTCAATTGCTTCGGTATTATTACTAATATTTACTTTATTTATTTTTAATGCTTATAGGATTAGAAAAAAGCAAGTTAATTAATATAGTAGAATTTTAATTAAAAATAGAATGAGTCTGTAAAAAAATCTGTGTAAAATAAAAAATCTTTCCATGATAAAATAAAAGAAATGGAGAGATTTTAAAATGG
>CANQWY010000086.1 GCA_947627675.1 uncultured Bacilli bacterium | reverse complement strand
AAGAGATATAGAAATAGAATGGAACATTGAATTTTAAGAAATAATGATATTTTTGGACTTTTCCTATTCCTGCACACCCAATATCAACTACTGCCACTTTTTTATCGAAGTCAAATTGACTAAAATATTTTTTTAATTCTTCTCTTTCATTGTCAGCATTATTAAATATATCACTTGATATTTCATCATATAAATTATGGAAACTATTGTTATCCTTTAGTTCGTCTCTTTTTAAATACGTACTTTCATCAAAATTGTACTTTTCTAGCACCTTTTTGTAATTATTAATTTCCAAGCCAAAACTATCAAAAATTTGCTCAAGATTTGTCATATTAGGTACTGTTAACTCTTTTAATATTTCTTCATATGTCATTTTTCTATTATATGAAGGAATTCTCAAACTCCTTCTTGATGCTTCAAAATAGTATGATTGTATTTTTTTATTATATCCTAAAGCATCATATACTTTTTTCATTATGTATCCATCCCGTGCTAAAAAATAAACACATTCTACATTACTTTCCTGCATTTCATAAAATAACCAATTTATAAAACCATACATAAGTATTCCAAAGCGCTCATAACCAAATTTAAAATAATCATCGTACTCGTCACTTGTATGATTATTAATAAATGAATCTACATAATTAATTTTTTTATTAATTTTCTTTGACCTTTTTACAAAAGTAGGGATTTTTAGGGCTTTAATTGAATATAACATAGGTTTAAAATAATCAGCCTTAAATGAATTACCAATATGTAATATTTGATTTTTATTTATATTTAAATCAGCAATAATATATTCGTATAAATTCCCATTAGCTTTAGTTTTATCATATTTATTTGAAATATATATTTTTGTATAACCATTTATATTATTAGTATTTAAAATTTCAATTATAACTTCTTCTGGTAAGTACATATCTGAAGTCAAAATAACCTTTTTATTCTTTATACAATACTCATAAATACTTATAAAATCTTTATTTATCGTACAAATATTTTTTTCTATTTCTATTTCTTTTTCCTTTAAAAATTTATATTGTGGCTTAATATTGCTATATATGTCATTAATAGTTACTTCAGCTTTTCCATTTTTTCGTGCTTTTTCCTCAGCAGCAATTCTATCATTATAAAATCCACTTGCCTTAAATTTCTTCTCTAATAATTTAAAAGTATCAATTGGCTTTGGTACGTCCCGTTTAATTAGCGTATCAAATATATCAAAAGATATGTAATCATACTTGATAATGATTTCCTTTATTTTTTTTATATTACAACTTGAATATTGCTCTAAAAAAGTTTTTAACTTTTCTTTCATTTTAACCACCTATTTCGCTTTATTAATAGATTTAGACTTTAATTTATAAAATATTTGAGGAAATTTTTTCTTAACAAATCCAATACTTTTTCCAAAAAATATTGAAAGTGTTATATTTTGAAGTTTCATTGGAATACTAGCAAATCTTAAAATTTTAGATTTTATATTTCCTTTTTTAAACGCAATTTTAGTTAAATCATCATTGAATATTTCTCTAATCAATTCTCTTTTATTTTTTGAATCACTTATAGAAATTTCCTGAATGCATTGAACTAATCTACCAGCATAATATCCATAAAGTATTTTACTAATATCCTCATCTATACAGTTCCAATCATTATAGACATTCAATATATGTTCAAACTGTTCTTTTCTTTTTATATAAAGCATCTTATCAAAAACTTTATTTGTTTCGGAGCCGGGTCTTGACCTAAAAAAATGATAACCATCGTAAGGACAGATGCAAATACTAGAGGCATTTCTTAATACCTCCATATTAAAATGCAAATCATCCCATTTTAAATTTGGAAATTCTAATTTGTTATCTTTGATATATGAAGCATTATATAATTTATTCCATGGTACAGCAATCATCATATTATCAAAATAATTATGTATATTTTTTCTAATTTCTTCCTTTTTTTTAAAAACTTTCTTTTCTGGAATTAGTGAATATGTAAGATTTTGATTATTTTCGAAATATTCTTGAATAAAACCTGAAATTACAACATCAGCAAAATTGTTCTTAGTCATATGATATAATTTTTCTAAATAATCTTTTTCAAGCCAATCATCTGAATCTGGAAAATAAAAATATTCACCAGTTGCTATTTTAATACCAGCATTTCTAGCACTAGGAGCACCACCATTTTCTTTATGAATTACTTTTATCCTGTCGTCCTTTTTTGCATACTCATCGCAAATTTTTCCACAATTATCAGGAGAACCATCATCAACTAAAATTATCTCTAAATTCTTATATGTTTGATTAATAACACTTTCAATACATTTTGGCAAATATTTTTCCACCTTATATATAGGCGATATTACACTAATTTTCTCTTTTTCCATAAATCATATGATAGTCAACTAAACAAAACTCATAATGACTATTCATCCTTCCTTAATTTTTTATTTATATTAATTAGCAAAAATTGAAAAAACTGGATAAATCATTAATTCCTTTGATTATGATAAATTTCAAATGCCTTTTTAATCACATCATCCATATCATAATATTTATATTCAGCTAAACGACCACCAAATATGACATTATTTTCTTGATTTGCTAATTCTCTGTATTTTTCAGCTAATTCATTATTCTTATTGTCATTTATTGTATAATATTTTTCCATATCTTCCTTGTAATCAGTAGGATATTCATATGTAACTATAGTCTTTGGACTTGCTGTATCAAATTCAAAATGCTTGTGCTCTATTACTCTTGTATAATCAACTTCATGTCCTGTATAGTTAATAACGGCATTCCCCTGATAATTTTCTTTATCTAAGATTTTTGTTTCAAATTTCAAACTACGCCATTCTAATGCTCCCAATGAATAGTTAAAATATTCATCAATTGGTCCTGTATACACTATTTTTTCAGCTATTGATTTATAATAAGCAACATCATCAAAGTAATTTGTATTTAAATGAACTTCTATTTTATCTAGCATTTTTTCAATCAATTTTGTATATCCACCTATTGGAATTCCTTGATATTTATCATTGAAATAGTTATTATCATATGTTAATCTTACTGGTAATCTTTTTATAATAAAAGACGGAAGTTCTTTACAATCTCTATTCCATTGTTTTTCTGTATATCCTTTGACTAATTTTTCATATATAGTTCGACCAACTAATGAAATTGCTTGTTCTTCTAAATTTTGTGGTTCTTTACCTAACATTTCTTTTTTTTCTTCATTAATATGTATTAAAGCATCTTCAGGTGTGACTACATCATTCCATATTTTAGAAAATGTATTCATATTAAATGGCATATTATAAATTTCATTACCTATTCTTGCAATAGGGGAATTTGTATAACGATTAAATTCAACAAATGAATTAACATAATTCCATACATCTTTATAATCTGTATGAAATATATGAGCTCCATACTTATGAACGTGTATTCCTTCAATATTTTCAGTATAGATATTACCACCAATATGATTTCTTCTTTCTATAACCAAAACTTTCTTACCATCTTTTTTTGCTAAATTTGCAAAAGTAGAACCGAACAACCCAGAACCTACTATCAAATAATCATACTTCATAATTTTGTCACCTCAAACTATTCTTCATCGCCATATTTTCTCTATTAATAGCATCAAATGTTTTAAAAAATATTATGATATACATCTTAAACCACAATTTTTGTAATAAAAGCTATCAAGTTCTAATCTTTTTTGAAATGTAGAATTTTTCTTTCATGATACTTGCCAATATAATGTTATACTTAGCTTTATTTTTTATTATTTCTTTATATATTTTTTTCTATAAGCAAGTAAACTACTTCCAATAAAAGTCATAGGTCCAAGAAATAAATTAACTAATTAATTAATTGCGATAATTTATCAATTTATTTTCTTATTAATATTTATCTAATTTTATCTTAAATAAAAAATTTTATATTGATAATTATGTGATTTTAATTTCTTACAAATCCTATTTTGCATAAGAAAATATAATTAAAAATATTAATTAAATAATCTTTATATGAATTACTCAATATTTTTAGTATAAAT
>CANQWY010000085.1 GCA_947627675.1 uncultured Bacilli bacterium | reverse complement strand
CTCCGATATTTTAAAATTCTTTGACTCTGATTTTTAATTGTTCACTAGTTTTTGACTTAATCGACGGAAGTCAGGTTATATATTTAAAAATTGTCTTTTTCAACAAAATCTATTTTATGTCTAAAATGATGAAAATTGTAATTAAAAAGCCTAAAAAAACACCTTTTTAATATTATGCCAAAGTATTAATAAGTAATTATTGTTATAAAACTTATAAAAATTTATATAACTAATTTTAAGATTTAATATACTTTAATAGCATATTCATTTCATAAACATCATTAATTTGGAGGCATTTATATCCATCTAATCTTATGCACTCTTCATTGCCACAATTAATCTCATTACCAAAATATAAGATATCACTATCGTTTAATCCTAATTTTTTAATCGCTCTTTTTAAAGTTTTACTCTTATTAAATCCTTTGATCATTATATCAATTGATGTTTTTCCTGCGATATGGGCATCATATTTATCTCCATAATTATTTTGAAGTAAATTATTCACAATTTTTATTTTATCATTTCTATTTTCTAAATGTTTAATTGTAACGATTGTATTACCTCTAACAAATGACTTTCCTTTAAAACAATCGATTTTTTCCAATTCCTCTACAATATTATCCTTTATATAAAATTCTTCCGACAAAGATTTTACCTCACAATTTTTTTTGAAATATGTGTTTCCATAATCGCAAAAAATATAATTGTTTTGTCTGTTAAAAAAGGCTAGATCTGTTATTTTTTTTACATGCTCATAAGAATTACCCGAAAAAATAATACCTTCAAATAGCTTTAAGTTTTCAAAACTGACTTTTTTAATTAATTCAGTTTCGCTAGACCATAACGTACCATCCAAATCAGAAATTAACATTTTTTTTTTTATTTTATAATAGTCTTGCATAATACAATTCACTAATTTTACAGGATCATGCTTTTTTTGTAATATATTTCCTAATTCTCCATGAATAAATTTATAATTTGAAGTAATATGATTCATATTTTCGCTAGCATTGTCATTTATCACAATAACAAAATCTTGTAAATTTACATAATTATTAATTATATTTAAGCATTCATCAGCATCAACACCATACATATCATAATCTTCAGCATTATTTAAAATCAAATATTTTGCTGCTTTTGATTCATTAATTATTTCAAAAAAACCTTTATGCATATATGTAGGTATTAAAGAAGACCATTGCGTACCAGAACTAAATATAATTATATCAGCATTGTTTATTAATTCTTTACAGTCACTTAATTCATTTTTTTCATTTATTGATGGGATATATTCCTTATTTTCTTGATCAACAAGAAACACTCTCTTTATTTTATCGCCAGCATTATTCCAACTTACAATATCTCCTTCATCATTTATAATTGTGCCATTATATGTTTCAGCCTTTAGCATTAAACTTATGTTTGAAATAAGATGAACACTATTAGGAATTTTCAAAATACTAGCCATTTTATAACCGGCATATTCTAATGAATTATTATGTAATGCAGCGCAGGAAGCATAAAATATATTTGAAAGAGAAAAGTCAGAAAAATCAATGGATTTTATTTCTTTTTTCCAGTTCTTATTATCAAAGAAAAAATGATCAATTAGTCCAGTAAAAAACGCTTTTACATCAGAAGACAAAAAATCAATTTCATCAATAATCTTTAATGATTTTTCATAATATTCCATATAATTTCTAGCGGTAAATCTTAATTCGAATAAATTATACAATTTGTATTCAAGCGAATTTTGATTACGTAATTGGTCTTTATACAAAATATTGAACAATGTCATTTGATTTTTTCTTAAATCACTTGGTCCTAAAATTTCATTATTAAATACTTTTCTACATGCACCGGTTGATTTACCATTATCATAAGCATTTATTATGACATCTAATTTATAATTATTAATACCATAAATTGCATCAAATCCTGTTTGTAAAGCAATACTTCCAGTTCCACCACAAACTATAACTATACGTTTCATTTTTTTATCTCCTTATTTATTAAATTATTTAATTCTTCTTTTGTATTAAAAGATGAAACATTCCCGGAATCTATTAATACAGTTTCAACAGGTGTTCCCTCATTATACATGAACTCAAAAAAACAAAGTAATTTCATCTCATTTTTTTCATCATATTCATTACAATTGTCTTGAGAAATATTTAGTGCCTCTCTATATCTATTTAAATTTTTTATCGCATAATCAACATCGAAATAAAATAGAGATTGATCATGTAATCCTTTAGTTATACATCCCTCTTCTCTAGAAAAGTGGGATTTAACAATTTTCATATCTTCATTTACATCAAACCATGCATAAGGATTATTATCATTAGCACAAGCAACTACACATTTTGCATTTTTTGGCGTTTTGGAAAGAAATTGATAAAATGGTTGGAGCGATAAAAAATAAGCATCTCCCCAACAAACATATAAATTTTTAATATCATCATGTTTTTTTGATATATAGCAAATTGCTTTTAGTAAGGAATGAGCATCTCCTTGTCCTGTAATAATTTCAAACATTTCGCAATTTTTTACTGAATTTTTATATTTTTTAAAAGTATCTGTATTTACAACTAAAAAAATCTTGTCAAATGCTTGCTTTGCATAATAAATAGTGTTGTCTATATTTCTACATTCTTTAATTTTACAAAATGCTTTTGGAAAACCACCAAATCTTTTTGATTTTCCAGATGCAACTATTAATAATACCTTCATATTGCTGTTTAACCTTCAAATCAATTAATAATACTTACAAAAAGCATGAAATTTTCCAAAATTTCCTGTTTCCAAATATTTCATTAATTTATCATACTTACGATTTTTTAATTTAATATTGAAATCGCAATATTTTTTAAAAAGTTCTATTTGCAAAACAAATATACTTTCTTGTATTTCTACCGGAGTTAAAAATGCTCTCTGTGTATTAATAACGAACTGTCCTAATACTGCTATCGTATAAATTATTTTATTATCATAATTAACTCTATTTTCAGACATTAATTGCTCAGTAATCCAATAAGAATCAATGCACTTATTCATTTTTCTAGAAATATGCATTATACTTCCTTCTCTTATACGATAAACATATATTAAATCTTTTATCACATAGGCATTTTTAGCTTTCGGGTAAATTATGAATTTGAAAATAGTATCTTCATAAAAAAATCCTTCGGGAAAACATACATCACTAAATAAATAACTTTTATATACTTTTCCCCATGGAACACCACCATGTAAACCATTAATTGGTGAGACAAATTTATTTTCACGGAATTTAAATCCAATTGTTTTTACATTGTTTTTGTATACATAATTTCCACCTTGAACTATGTCCACATTTTCTTTTAATGCTATATCCATAAGTGATTGAATCGAATTTTCACACAACATATCATCGGAATCAACAAACATAAAATATTTAGCATCTATGTGTTTTAAACCTTCATTCCTAGAACTTGATATTCCACCATGTTCTTTATGAATAATCATAATATTATCAAACGATCGATACGACTCTAAAATCAATGAAGAACCATCTGTAGAGCCATTATCGATACAAATTACTTGAAATGAATAATTTGTCTTTTGAGAAAAAATCGAATCTAAACATGCTTTTAAATAATCCTTAACATTATAAATAGGGACTATTATTTGTAAATCATATTTAGTATTTTTAGGTTTAAAATTATTAGCAAAACTATTTCCAGTTGGTCTATTTGAAAAAGTTTCTAATTTTTTTCTAGCTTCATCAACACTTAAATTAATTTTTTTATTTTTAAAGGGTAAAATAATAAAATAAAGCAAGCGATTTAAGATTTTTTTTGCAGTTTTTGCAATATTTTTTAGTGTTTGCTTTAAGAACATAAATTTCTCCTTGAATTTAATAAAATATTACCCCCCCCCGTACTATTGTCAAGATGATTTGCGTGACTTAACAAATTGGTAATGACAATAGTAAGGTAATTAATCAAGGTTTAGCAAGAGAAATAAAGAATATATATTGCGTATAAAACTTCTTTTAAGTAATCTTTGTGAAAATTAAAATTTGCTTTGAATTAAAAGAACAAAATCGATTTAACAATCGATAAGAACAAGGACTTCATCCTTGTTTTTTTAATATGATATAATTTTACTA
>CANQWY010000084.1 GCA_947627675.1 uncultured Bacilli bacterium | reverse complement strand
GTTAGTAATACCCCTAGTACTAACAATAGTTCTAATGGGGGGGGGGTTACTTACGCCAAATATAGTAAGAGTATAGAGACTAAAAAAGAAATAACAATAAAAACAGGTAAAAGGTATATAGGAATATATGGAGTAAATGGATCAGACAAAGAAAATATCGAATTAAATAAAACATATACATTTACAATAGAAAACAGAGGAGCAGAAAACGCAAGTTATAGACTATATATCGAGAATATAGAAAATAGTAGTATAAGTTATAGTTATACAAAGAACGGAATAACAACAACCGGAACTTTATCAAACAAAACAATAGATGAAGGTAATTTAAAAGTAGAAGAAAAGATAACTATAACAATAAAATTTACAGGAAGTGGAAGTTATAAAGGCAAACTAAAAGTAGAAACAAAAGACTATATGAATGAACCAAATGCTCCAGTGTTAGTAGGAGATATGATACCAGTAACATATAATGGAACAAACTGGGTAAAAGCAGATATAAATAAAAACAATTGGTATGATTATAATAGAGGAGTCTGGGCGAATGCTGTAACGATAAAAGATGCAACTAAGAGAACAACATACAAAAATGCAGCAGCAGGAACAACTATAGATTTAAATTATGTAAATTTAATGTTAGTATGGATCCCAAGGTATAGTTATACACTAAGAGATAAATATGGCTATCAAATAGAAGGAGCATCACCATTAAGTATCAATACACCTGGAGCATTTGATATCAAATTTGTAGATACAAACACAACCGAAATGGGAAGCGGAAAATATAGTGGAGAAGAACCAACAGGATATTTTACACCATCGTCATTTTGTTGGGGTAACAGTTGTGATGATGAGAAAACAAGAAGTAATGCAGGAAATACAGAGTTACCAGGGATCTGGATAAGTAAGTTTGAGCTTACTGGAACAATAAGTGCAATAACATCAATTCCTAATCAAACAAGCATAAGAAATCAAAATATTTCATCATTTTTCAATAATATAAAGAGTCAAATAAACGGTACTAACGGCACCAGTAATTATGGTTTAAGTGGAAATTACGATACACATATGATAAAGAATACAGAATGGGGAGCTTTTACCTATTTAAGCCAAAGTAAATATGGAAAATATGGCAACTCAAATTATACAAATGCCAATAAAGAGATTTACATAAATAATTATAGTGGCTATCAAACAGGTTGTAGTGGAGAAAACCCAAATGCTAGTCAAAGTAATAGTTGTCAATATACATATGATATAGAAACAAATGGGACTGGAGCAAGTACAACCGGAACCATCTATGGAATATATGATACATCAGGAGGGTCTTGGGAGCGAACAATGAGCAATTTAAGTAGTAATGTTTCACAATCAGGATTCAGTACTATGCCAGAAGCAAAATACTATAATAAATATACAGATGTAACGACTAGTATAAAAGGTGATGCCATAAATGCAGATGGAACAGCAGGATTTTATGGAGATGCTCAAAGATTTTCAGATTCGCGCTCTCCTTGGTTCATTCGTGGTGGAGACTGTAGTAGTGGTATTAATTCAGGTTTTTTCGGCTTCAGCTACGATAATGGTGTTATTTTCCCTAGTAATACTACTCGCCTAGTTCTTTCTGTTTTGGTAGGTTCTTTTTGATATAAAAAATAGATATGTTAATGGTTATAAAATTAGGATAAAGGTACATATTGTTTCAAGACTAAAAATAAAATAATGTTGGTCTATGGTAAAGGTCAAGATTAAGATTAAATTAAGGAGAGCTAGGCTCTTTTTAATTTTTAGAGATAATGATATAAAAAATAAAGTACTTGAAAATAAAAAATAGATGATGTAGAATTTAAGTATAAAATAGAAGGAGAAAGAAAATGAACAAAGAAAAAAAGATATTGTTGGTAATACCCCTAGTACTAACAATAGTTCTAATGGGGGGGGGTTACTTATGCCAAATATAGTAAGAGTATAGAGACTAAAAAGGAAATAACAATAAAAACGGGGACAAGGTATATAGGAATATATGGAGTAAATGGATCGGATAAAGAAAATATAGAACTAGGAAAAGCATATACATTCACAATAGAAAACAGAGGAGCAGAAGATGCAAGTTATAGACTGTATATCGAGAATATAGCAGATGTTAATATAAGTTATAGTTATACAAGGAACGGAATAACAACAACCGGGACATTAGCAAATAAAACAATAGATGAAGCCAATTTAAAAGTAGGAGAAAAAGTACAAATAACAATAACATTTAACGGAAATGGAAGTTATAAAGGAAAACTAAAAGTAGAAACAAATGATTTATTAAAAGAAGTAGGAAAAGATACATCAAATGCCAATAAACCACAACTAATAGGAGATATGATCCCAGTAGTATGGGATGAAAATAAAAAGAGTTGGATAAAAGCTCCAAATAATTCTATTAATCAAGAATATTATTATAATTATGATAAGCAGATATGGGCAAATGCAGTAACAATAAAAGATGCAACTAAAAGAGCGGAATATAGAAATGCTAAAGCAGGAACAACAATAGATTTAAATGATGTAAACTTAATGTTAGTATGGATCCCAAGATATAGTTATACATTAAGGGATCAATATGGCTATCAAATAGAAGGAGCATCACCATTAAGTGTCAATACACCTGGAGCGTTTGATATCAAATTTGTAAGAACAAGCACAATCGAAAAAGGAACAGGCAAATACACCGGAACAACGCCAACAGACTATTTTACACCATCGTCATTTTGTTGGGGTAACAGTTGTGATGTAGAGTCAACAAGAAGTGATTCAGGAAATATAGAGTTACCTGGAATCTGGATAAGCAAATTTGAGTTAACAGGAGCAATAAGTGCAATAACTTCATTACCTAATCAAACAAGTATAAGGAATCAAACCACCTCTGCGTTTTTTAATAATATAAAGAGTCAAATAAATGGGGATAATGGTTCAAATAATTATGGTTTAAATGGGAATTATGATACCCATATGATTAAGAATACGGAATGGGGAGCTTTTGCCTATTTAAGTCAAAGTAAATATGGAAAATATGGTAATTCAAATTATAAAAATGCTAATAAAGAGATTTATATGAATAATTATAATGGTCTTAAAACAGGATGTAGTGGAGGAAGCCCAAATGCTAGTCAAAGTAATAGTTGTCAATATACATACGAAAAAGAGCTAACAGGAACCGGAGCGAGTACAACTGGAACGATCTACGGAATATATGATACGTCAGGAGGTGGCGGAGAGCACATAATGGGTAATTTCAATAGTATAATAGGATTATCTGGATTTAATTCCATGCCAGAAAGAAAGTATTACAATTTATATACAAGTGGTACAGGAATTAAAGGAGATGCGACAAATGCCGATGGAACAGCTGGCTTTTATGGATCAAATTATACATTTGTAAATTCAACAATTACTTGGGCTGATCGCGGGGGTAACTATAGTCAAGGTACTCCTACAGGTATCTTCTATTTAGGATATAATTATGGTTCTGCTTACCCTGATGGATGTTCCCGTCTTGCTATTTCTACATGGTAGACATAAAGGATAATAAAAAAGAAAATAATAATACATCAAAACAAGTATTATTATCAGTACTTGGAGTAGCAATTTTGATTGTTGCTGTTGTAGGTATTTCATTCGCTGCTTTTACTTATACTAAGGATGGAGCAAAAGAAAACACTATTTCTACTGGTACTATTACAATGACTTATACAGAAGGTGATAATGGTATCAAGATTGATAATGCTATACCTATGGATGACGAAATAGGGAAAGCATTAAGTACTGATGAAGAAAAATTCGATTTTACAGTATCAGCAACAATTACTGGTAGAACCACTATTGACTATAAAGTTGTAGCCGTTAAAGATTCTTCAAGCACAATAGATGATGAATATATTAGATTATATTTAGAAAAAAGTGAAACTAATGCAAATGAAGGATATTCCGGAGTATTTGGACCAGAGAAATTTACAGCTTCTGGCGACTCAACATATGGAGCAGATCAAAAAACAATGGAAATTGCTTCAGGAGAATTTTCTAATAAGGGTGGCAATGGGGATACCAAAACTTTTAATGCATATTATCGCTTAAGAATGTGGGTTGATAAGGACTATCCACTAGATGGAATTTCTAGGACATATAGTGTTAAAGTTAACGTCTATGGTAAAGGTCAAGATTAAGATTAAATTAAGGAGAGCATTGGCTCTTTTTAATTTTTAGAGACGATGGTACAAAAATAAAGTACTTGAAAATAAAAAATAGATGATGTAGAATTTAAGTATAAAATAGAAGGAGAAAGAAAATGGAAA
>CANQWY010000083.1 GCA_947627675.1 uncultured Bacilli bacterium | reverse complement strand
AAGATTAAGATTAAATTAAGGAGAGCGTAAAGAATAGTGTAAACTATTCTTTTTTCATTAAAAAAAACTTTTACTAATTGAAAAAGTATAATAATAGTAGTAATATATAATATAGAGATAATAGGAAGGGGTGATATTTTTAAATGCAGGAGAGCGTTATAGAAAATTCCTATGTATATAAACTTTCTAAATTCGAAAGAATAAAAATTGTATTTAATCAAATCATTAAATTCCTAGGAGATATACTATTTATTCTATTTGTCGGTATTGTAATAGTAATTTTTGTCTATAGTCTCTATACTAAAAAAAATGGTAATAATGGATATGTTCCATTAATTAGTTCTTATGTTATTATTAGTACAAGTATGGTTCCAACAATTAATGTTAGTGATGCTGTTTTATCATATCGACCTAATATTTCCTCTCTAAAAAAAGGTGATATTATTACTTTTAGTTCCACAGATGCTAGATATCCTGGACTTACAGTTACACACAGAATTTTATCAGTTAATAAAGAAAATGATCAAATATCTTTCAGGACAAAAGGAGATAATAATACAACTCCAGATGATAGTTTAGTTTTAGGCAGTAATATATATGGAAAAGTATTTTTTATAATTCCTTGGATTGGCTATTTGCAAATTTTTCTAAGTAAACCTTTTGGATGGCTTCTACTAGTAGTCTTTCCTTGTATTGGAATTATTATTTATGATATTATTAAACTATCTAAAACATTTAAAAATAGCAAAATTACATCAGATATTAAATTTAAAAATGTTGAAATATTAGATGATACTATTATTACAGAAATAGATGAAGACACATCAGATGTTAATGATGAAAATAATGATTCTAAGAAAATAATAACAGAATTTATTGAAATAGATGATAATGATGAAAGTGAAGAAGATAGTTTAATATTTGATTATGAAAGCGCTGATAAAGATGATAATAAAAAATCTATTTTAAATACAGACGATGATACAAAAAATAAAACAAAAACAGATGAAACTAATTTAATAAAAGATGAAGAAGAGAATATTGAAAAGAAGAATGAAAAGGAGAACGATAATTCTGATATAGAATTATTATAATATAGCTATGAAAAAAGATAAGAAAATTGTTAATAATAAAAAAAATATTAGTAAAAATTCAAAAAAAGATAATATTAAACTAGTATTAAGTTTTTTAATTTTAATATTTTTAATATTTAATTGCTCATTATTATTTTATAAATTTTTTAATTCAAAAGATCCAGCCATAGTATCTAATTTAGAAGTTTCTTTATCAAATTCAAAAAGAAGTTTATCTAATGAAGAACTTAATAGTGATACTACCATTCCTTATACATTTAATATTATAAATAATGGAAAGGTTAGAGCTAAATATAAAGTAATATTATATGATAATGCAAGTAGTGGTAACTCTATTAAAAGAGAAAATTTACATTATCAATTAATATTAAATAATTCAATAATTAAAGAAGGCATTTTGAGTGATATAAAAGATGATATTTTGGATTTAAGAAGTATAAATTCCAATAATGCTAATGAATATAATTTAAAAGTTTGGATTGATGAAGATGCTTTAACAGAAGATTTAAAATATACATATTATTTAAAAGTATTACCTGTGGAGGATTAATTATGAAAAAGTTTTTTATAGAATATATTAACATATTAGGGTATGTTATTACGGGTTTAATATTTGGAATAGCTTTTTTTCTATTACTTTTTAATTTTTATCATAGCAAAGAAGTATCAACCACTTTTACTAAAGGGGATGACTATGTAGATGTATATACAAAAAATATATCAACCATTGAACAAATAAAAAACAATATTAATTCATTTAACGCCAATAATTATAGAGGCAGAAAAGATCAATTAGACTTAGTATCTATAAAATCCAGACTAGATATGTGCGTTTCCTCTTTTGAAAGTACTAAAGCAAATGATATATTTAAAAAGAAAGAAGTAGGAGTTTTAGATGTATATAATCTTATTAGTTATTATCAATCAGATATAATTAATGATTGTATAACTTTACAAATATATGGGCTAAGTAATTATATAAGCAATTTAAACTCAAATAGCTTTGAATTAATTAAACCTTTTATTGAAAATAATGCTACTATTCTTTCTAGTGATTTAGACTATGTTAAAAGAAACTTACAAAATAACAGTTCATATAGTTTTAGCAGTGATTATGATAAAATAAATATATTTAATCTTACTAGAGATAGTTACACTAGAGTTGAATCTTCATATCAGAATTCTATTAATTTAGTACTCGAAGTGTCTAAATGGTTCAATAAACTTATAGGAGGTGAGATTTAATGAAGAAATTTATTAATATAATATTTTCTTTCTTTAAATATGTTCTTCTTATAGTAGCATTTGGTATTACACTATTTATTATATTAAAACTATATACTAGACTTAATAAAAATTTAACAGATTCTATAAATATATTTTTACCATATTTTATACTTCTCGTTTTATTTGTTATTAGCATTTGTTTAAGTAGAGATTATGTTAGGAATAATATCTTCTTCAATATTACATGTTGTTTAGTATTTTCAACTAATATTATAGTTTGTTTAAGAGCAATTTTTGATACAAATATGTTGTTTAATACTATTCAAAAAATGGGAGTCAATTTTAATTATTTTAATGATTATTTATCATTTAATAAAATAATGTTATATGGTCTTTGTATTGTCAATTTTCTATTTTTATTTATACCTAATAACGAAGAAGAGCCAATTAAAGAAAAGATTAAAATTGAAAATGTAGGCAATGATTCTCAAAATAATAAAGAAGATGAAGTAATAATAAAAAAGATAGAGCTTGATGATGAAATAATTTAATTGCTCTATTCTTTTTTTTTTGATATTATTTATTTGGTGACCTATTTATGAATAGTAAATTTACTTTTAAAAAGAAGTTTGGCCAAAATTTTATAAAAAATAAAGATATTGTGAAACAAATAGTTAATAGTGCAAATATCCTAGATAATACTTTAGTAATTGAAGTTGGACCTGGTATGGGAATACTAACAGATGAACTTTCAAAATATGCAAAATATGTTATTAGCTATGAAATTGATGTATCTTTAAAACCTTTTTTATGTGAGAAATTTAAAAATAGAAATAATATTAATTTTATTTATGATGATTTTTTAAATAGAGATATTATTAAAGATTTAGAAAAATATGATTTTGAACATTTATTTTTTATTGCGAATGTTCCATATTATATAACTACCCCTATTCTTATGAAAATAATTAATACGCAAATTAAGATTGAAAAAATTGTAATGATGGTACAAAAAGAAGTAGGAGAGAGATTTTGTGCATCATATGGTAATAAAGATTATTCATCTATTAGTGTTTTTATTAATTACTTTTACAATACTAAAAAGTTATTTATTGTAAAAAAAGAAGAGTTTATCCCTGTACCAAAAGTAGATAGCATAGTAGTATCTTTTACTAAAAAAGATAAACTTTTAGAAGTTGAAAATTATGATCTATTTTTTAAATTAGTCAAAGATAGTTTTCAGTTTAAAAGAAAAAATCTTAGAAATAATTTAAAGAATTATGATTTAAACAAAATAGAAAATATTTTAAAAAAATGTAATTATACATTAACTAATAGAGCTGAGGAATTACCCGTTGAAGTATTTGTATCTATTAGTAATGGATATAAATAAGAAAAGCATATGTACTAATTCTTTTTTATTTGTCATAAATTTTATAGGAGGTATATATGAAATTTATGATAGGTGATGTTGTAACTAGAAAATCACATAATAATGATATCTTATTTAAGATAATAAAAATAGATACAGATATTGTATATCTTAAAGGAATTGATGTAAGATTAGTTGCCGATAGTGAAGTAAATGATTTAGTAAAAGTAGTTGACACTGAAAAAAGAGATTTATATCATGAAGATTTAATTTTGACTAAAAGAGCTATATCCGATTTAAATTTAGATAGAAGTGAATATTTTTATTTACCTGGTAAAATTCTTCATATAGATGCTGATATTAAGTTAAGTAACAGTGATTTAATGGTTGTATAATAAGGGGAAAGTGATTATAAAAGAATTATAAAATAGTAAAAAAGTTGATTATTATAATAATTTTTTTTCTAAAATAATGAGTCTGATTTTTCTTAAGTAACTTAGTAATTTCACTTTAAAAGCATAATAATTAATTCAAAATATGATTAAAGATTATGCCTTTTTTATATTATCTTTAGTGATGAATAATAATTCATTAGGATACCTTAGATTAAGGTTTACACTATCATAAATAAAAATCCTTTACTTTTAACTAAAAATGTTGTACATTATAGGCGACGATATATAGAAAACAATTTTTTTGTTATATAATGTAAAGCATTTTATGGCACATCTTGAGTATACGAAAAGATGTGCTATAAAATTATTGTACCTAATTTATG
>CANQWY010000082.1 GCA_947627675.1 uncultured Bacilli bacterium | reverse complement strand
AAGTGACTTATTATATATTACATTTGAGACATTTTTAAAAGTTAACACTTAAGACATTATCATAAATTAATCATATTCTTTTATAATGCTAAAAAATTTTGCTTGCAAAATGAATAATTTATTGATATACTAACAATGTTTATAAATTACTATGATTAGTTTTTAATCATGGCGGAAGGAGAGATAATATGAAGAAAGATATACATCCTGAATATAAAGAAGCAACTATAACTTGCGCTTGCGGGGAAAGTTTTAAAGCAAGAAGTACAAAGGAAGAGATTTCAGTAGAAGTATGTTCAAAATGTCATCCATTCTACACAGGAAAACAGAATAGAACATCTCGTGCAGGTAGAGTAGATAAATTTAATAAAAAATATGGATTTGATACCAATAAAGCAGCTTAATTGCTGTTTATTTTTTTATAAAAATTTAATTTTCAATTAAAAAAACTTTATTTTAAAATACAGATTGAGATTTTAATATTGATTCTATTGTTGATTTACTACTTTTGATTAAAACTATATATTATGCTATAATATTGATAATTTTTATGGAGGTTTTTATGAGAAATTTAAAAGATTTGCTATTGGATATAGATGGAGTGTATTGCTTTCCAAACTTTTTAGATGCAATTAATGATTTTTTAGGAAGTGATTATGTAATAGATGATTTTTCAGATTACTATATGGATAGGGAGGCTATTCCAAAAGAAAGATTTAATGAATTTAATAACTTTTTAAATAATAGGAATTTATATCAAAATGCTCAAGTTTTACCATATGCAAAAGAGGTATTAAAGGATTTAAATTTAATTTGTAACATTTATGTTTGTTCATCATGTATTAATCCATTTGATATTACTAGATCTGGCAAATTGTTTGCAGATAAATATAATTTTTTAATGTCTTCCATGCCATTTATAAAACCGGAACATTTTATTTTTACTAATGCAAAGCATTTGTTTAGAGCTGATATTCAAATAGATGATAGATTATCTAATCTAAATGAAAGTATAGAAACAAAAATTTTATTTCCTTCCTATCATAATAAATTAATTCAAGATAACGAATTAATAAAGAAAGGTATATTACGAGCTGGTTATGATTGGAAAACTGGTTGGTTAGAATTAGCCAAAATTTTATTAGAACCATCTCAAATTAAAGATGACCAAATAAAACGTTATTTATTAAAATAAAGTGATAATTTATTATACAAATGTAATTTTAATAAAACTGAATAACAGATTATAAATATAAAGAAATTTAAAAATAAAAATTTCCACAATAAATGTGGAAAAAATCAATTTACAAAATTAATTTACCTGGATATCTTTTTTCTATTTGCTCTTTGATAAGTGTTATTTTTTCAGTTATTTTTAAAGTATAATTTAAACTTTCATATTTAATATGCATCATATATATTTTTATTGCCATGCTAATAATGATTATTATTAAAATGACTATAATAATTATAAAATTTTTTTATTAATAAATTTCCCTAATATGTTTATATCCACAATAAATGTGGAAAAAATATTTTTCTAAATTATAACATAATTATAAATAAAAATATAATTTTATAATATATATGTAAATTAATGTAAAAATAATATTTTTTTGATAAAATTAAGTAAATAAATTTGTTATTATATAGTTAGTAAAGGAGGAACATTATTTTTATGAAAATAGCAATTGCATCTGATCATAGGGGATTTCAATTAAAAAAAGAATTAATTAATAATTTAGTAGATTATGAAATTATTGATTGTGGAACCTATAGTTCTGAATCTGTGGATTATCCAGATTATGCATTTATACTAGGAGAAAAGATAAAAAATAAAGAGGTTGCTTTTGGAATAGCAATTTGTGGAAGTGGGATTGGAATATCTATTGCTTGCAATAAAGTAAAATCAGTTCGTTGTGCAAAAGTATCAACAATAGAAGAAGCTGAAACAACAAGATTAGATAATGATAGCAATGTGATTGCTTTGTCTTCTAAAACTCCACCGCTTGATGCTATAAAAATTGTAAAAAAATTCTTAGAAACACCATTTTCTAACTTAGAACGCCATTTAAAAAGAATCAATAAAATTACTGAATATGAGGATAAGCATGAGCGTTAAAGCTATAATTTACGTATTAGTCACAATATTAGTAATTTGGGCTATGGATTGTATAAATATCAATGGTATTTTTAAAAAAAATAAAATAGCGCAAGCTAGACTATTTTACTTGTTTCTTGCTTTTTCTTTAGTTTATTTAGTAACAAATTTTATCTGGGATTTTTATTTAGCAACTAAATTTTATTAATTTTAACAAAATTAGTATAAATTTTCATTTTTGGTAAAAACTCTAAATGAGGTGGAAAAATGAAAAAGAAATTGAAATTAAAATCCTATGTTTTACCTAGTTTATATGTATGCCTTTTTATTGCTACATTTTATATTACTTTAATAGTATCTAATTCATTTACAAAAACACAAACTCAAGAAGAAAAAGAAAATTTAGATTATGTTTCTGAGACAATAGTTGAAGATGATCAACCAGTTATAAAGGAAACAAAAAAAATTATTAAACCATATACAAATGAAAAAGTAAGTATAGGTAAATATTTCTATAATGAAAAAGATGAAAATACTAAACAAGAAAATTCAATAACATATCATGATAATACATATATTCAAAACTCAGGAATTGATTATATTTTAGAAGAAAGTTTTGATGTTGTAAGTATACTTGATGGAACAGTAACATCAGTAACAACAGATGATTTATTAGGAAAAATTATAGAAATAAAACATGATAATGATTATGTATCAGTTTATCAAAGTTTAAGTACAATAAATGTAAAAAAAGGTGACACAGTAACTCAAGGTCAGATAATAGGAAAAAGTGGTACAAATGAGATGGATAAAGATATGGGAAATCATTTACATTTTGAGCTTTACATAAAAAACAAAGCAGTAGACCCTACTTTATACATTGATAAAGAACTAAATAATAATGAGACAACTGAGTCAAATGATGTAAAAACTGAAGAAGATACTACAAAAAGCAATGAAACAAAAACAGAAGAGTAATCTTCTTTTTTCATAAAATGAAACTGCTGTTTATATAATTAAATAAGGAGACATTTTATGAATAAAATAATTCAAAGAAGAGTAATAGAAGAAGCAAATATTATTGCAAATACTGATATAACATTGAGACAATTAGCAAGGCGTTTAGGAATATCAAAAAGTACCATTCATAAAGATATGAATGAAAGATTATTAAAATTAGATAAAAATTTATATAAAAGGGTCAAAAATGTTTTTAAAAAGCACCTAGAAATGAGATATTATATTGGTGGAGAAGCTACTAGAAAAAAATATAAAAATATACTATAAAAATTAAAAAAAATATTATAAAATAGTTATAAAAAATGGATATTTATGGTAAAATAATAACGTTGTGAAAGGATGTGGCAAAAATGTTAGCAAAAGATATTGGAATAGATTTAGGAACTGCTAATGTTTTAATATATATAAAAGGTGAAGGTATAGTTTTAGATGAGCCAAGTATTGTTGCAATCGATACAGAAAATAAAAAAGTAATTGCAGTTGGTAAAGAAGCAAGTGAAATGTTTGGCAGAACTCCAGGAAGTATAAAAGCGATAAAACCTATGAAAGATGGAGTAATTGCAGATTTTGAAATAACTGAGATTATGCTAAATACATTTATAAAAAAGATAAAAGCCAGAACATTATTTGCAAGACCAAGAATACTAATATGTTGTCCATCTAATATTACTCCTGTTGAAAAAAATGCTATAAAAGAAGCTGCAGAAAGAACAGGTGCTCGAAAGGTATATATTGAAGAAGAACCAAAAGTTGCTGCTATAGGAGCAGGAATGGATATTTCAAAACCTAGTGCTAATATGGTAATAGATATTGGTGGTGGTACTACTGATATTGCTGTTTTGTCAATGAATGATATAGTTATTTCACAATCATTAAGAATAGCTGGTAATGTTTTTGATCAGGATATTGTTAAATATATAAAGGATAAATATAAATTATTAATAGGTGAAAAGACTGCTGAAGATATAAAAATAAATTTTGCCAGTGTTTATGAACCCAAAAAGGAAGAAACATTAGAAGTAAAAGGAAGAAATCTCTTAACAGGTCTTCCTCATACAATAACTATAAATCAAGTAGAAATCAAAGAAGCTTTGAAAGATAGTATAAATAAAATAATAAAAACTGCCACTAATGTACTTGAACAAACTCCTCCAGAATTATCAGCTGATATTGTAGATTGCGGTATTGTAATGACAGGTGGAGGAGCCTTGCTTACAGGTCTTACAGATTTATTTGAAAAAGAATTAAAGGTTCCAACATTGATAGCAGATTCTCCATTAACTTGTGTTGCAGAAGGAACAGGAATATTACTAAATAATATTAAACTATTACAAAAGGATAATAATTAATATTCTTTCGTTGAATCAATCTAAAGTGCACAATTAAGTGCAATTGAGTCAGAAAAGTGTATTTTTAAAAGAAAATGCACTTT
>CANQWY010000081.1 GCA_947627675.1 uncultured Bacilli bacterium | reverse complement strand
AATAAAAAAGTAAGGTTTGTAAGCTTAATTTAGGTACAATAAGCAACCTTACATATTTATTATAATATATTTTTTTTAATAATTAAAGACTGTTTTCAAATTTTTATTTGTCAACAGTCTGAAATGATAACTACATAGTTATCATTGGTACATTTCTTGTTTTAATAATTCTAGATTATCTTTCATTAATGTAAGATAATCTTTTTTTTCATCACGTTCTTCATCTGTTAAGTTATCTATTTTGTGAAGTTTAATTTCTTTGGTATCAGGGTAATTACTTAAAATTTTATTTGCATTACTACTAAGGTCATCGCCTTTAAAATTATAAATATATCTAATTGTTCCTGCACTTATTAATTCATTAACCTCATCAATAGTTTTTGCTGATGAATTATCATCAATACAAATAACATTAAGTCCAAATTTTTCTAAATATTTGAGATTATTTTCATTTACAACAATAGTTTTATTTTTGGTATTTTGAACGGCAATTCTATATTCAGCATCAAGTTCAGACAAAGTTACTTTTAAATCTTCGTATTGTTTATCAATTTCTTTTTTTAGATAGCTACTACTAACGTATTCATCAAGCCCAAGTTGTACATTTTTAGCCATCATTAATAGTGATGATGGATTAAGCCACAATTCTTCTGGACTATATTCCTCTTCTAAAACATAAGCTGTATCTATAATTTTTAAATTACTATTTAAATCAAGTAAATCTATAGCAAGACTTCTTTCCTTTTTTATTAAACCATTATATATAAATAAACCTTTTTTGCTATAATCTTTTTTTTGTTTAGTAGTAATTTTATAATTATCAATATTAACACCATCTGGATAGATTGCTTCTATATTAGCATGATTTCCATATAACTCACTAGTAATATACTCGCTAGCATAATTGGTAACAACTATATCAATATCTTCCATATCATCTTGTTTACAACCTGTACATAAAAAAACAGTTAGCAAAATGACTATATATATGAATTTATTTTTTTTCATAAATTTCTCCTTTTCTTTGTAACAGAATCAAATCCCATTCCCCCAAAAGGATTACATCTTAAAATTCTTTTAACTCCTAAAAATATTCCTTTTAAACAACCATATTCATAAATAGATTCTTTCATATATTGAGAGCAAGTAGGGTAAAATCTACAATTATAATGAAAGTTACCTGGTATCTTTTGATAAAAGTTAATTATATTAATTAAAATATTTTTCATATATCCTCCAACAATATTTTACTAAAAAAGTATTATACTTTCAAGCCTTATTCCTTTTATATAATAAAATAATTTTATAAACAAAGTTTACTACTAAAGGAAAATAGTTTATAATTAAGTAGGTGATTATAATGAATGAATTATTTGAAAGGTTAAATATTAAACCAAAGGATTTAACCTTATATGAAAGAGCTTTTTCCCATTCTAGTTATAAAAATGAGCATTCTTTAATTCAGGATTATGAAAGATTAGAGTTTTTAGGAGATGCTATTGTTGATTTAGTAGTAGCAGAATATTTATATGCTAACTTTAAAGAAGATGAAGGCGAAATGACAAAAGTTAGAGCAAGTTATGTATGTGAAAACGCTTTATATGAATATTCTATGGCTTTAGGACTTAATAATTATATAAAATTGGGTCATGGTGAAGAAGAAAAAGCTGATATATGTAAGAAAGCTATAATAGCAGATATTTTTGAATCATTAACAGCAGCTATATATTTGGACTTAGGTTATGCAACAGCAAGAAGAGTTGTATTAAGTATAGTTACTCCATATATAAATAATAATATAACATTCTTTAGTGATTATAAATCGGCATTACAAGAAGCAGTACAAACAGATAAAAAAAGTGTTGAATATATTTTAGTAAAAGAAGAAGGACCATCTCATCAAAAAGTATTTACTGTAGATATTAAAATAGGAGATATTATTTATGGTAGGGGTGTGGCAACTAGTAAGAAAGAAGCGGAACAAAATGCAGCAAAAGCAGCTCTAGACAAATTAGCTCTATAATGGTATAATATAATGCTGTTATAGGTTTTGAATATATATAATAGAAAATAAAATTATAAATTAAAAGAAAGGAGAAATTATGAGTAAAATAAAAATATTTAGTTTAGGCGGATTAAATGAAAACGGAAAAAATATGTATATAGTAGAAGTCGATAAGAAAATTTTTGTTTTTGACGCAGGATTAAAATATGATACTGAGATAAAATTAGGTATAGATTATATAATTCCTAATTATGATTATTTAGTAAAAAATAAAAGAAATGTTGTTGGTATTTTTTTAACTCATGGTCATGAAAGTCATATTGGAGCAGTGCCTGATATTTTAAAACAAATTCCAACTATTCCAGTATATGGAACAAAGTTAACTTTAGAAATATTAAAAAATGATTTAGATATAAGAACTTTAAAGAAAGCAAAATTAATAGAGGTTAAACCACATATAAAATTAAATTTTGGAAGATTGTCAATTTTCCCAATTAGTGTAACTCATTCTATTCCAGATGCTGTTTTATATGTTTTATATACGCATGATGGTGCAATTGTATATACTGGTGATTTTGTCTTTGATTCAACTGTTCCTAAATCATATCAAACGGATATTGGAAAACTTGCTTATGTTGGAAAGCAAGGTGTTTTATGTCTTCTTAGTGAATCTTTGTATGCTGAACGTAGTGGACATACTAGCCCAAATAATAGAGTTGCAGATTTTATAAAAGAGGTTCTAAATAAAAGTGAAGATAGAATAATTGCAACCATTCTTCCAGCCCATTTTTATCGTATTCAAGAAATATTTGATGAAGTTTCTAAGACAAATAGACAAATAGTTATTATGGGTAAGAAACTTCAAACTATAATATTTAATGCTATAAAGGAAGGATACTTGACTATAAATAAAGAAAAATTTGGTAAGTTAACTAATATAGAAGATAAAAATACTGTTGTTTTAATATCAGATGGTAGGGAAAAACCATTTGCAAATTTAGAAAGAATTATTAAAGGATATGATAAATATATAACTATAAAAGAGCAGGACACAATTTTTATTACAGAGCCTAGTTATGAAGGAGCTGAAAAAAGGGAAGCAGAGATTATGGATGAAGTAGCAATGTTAGGAGCAGATGCAGTATCACTTTCTAGTAAAAAACATCTTCTTCACCATGCTTCAAGAGAAGATCTTATGTTGATGATAAATTTAATGAATCCAAAATATTATTTCCCAGTAAAAGGGGAATATAGATATTTATATGCAAACGGATTAGTAGCGGAAGATGTTGGTATTCCTAAAGAAAATATAATACTAAAACAAAATGGTGATGTAGCTTTATTTGTAAATAAGGAATATATTAAAGAAAATTATGAACACATAAAAGTTGATGAAATATTAATAGATGGAACTAATGGAGAAGATGTAGGAGACTTAGTATTAAAAGATAGAGAAATGCTTGGAGAAAATGGTATTGTAATTGTTAGTTGTACATTGAATAAAACAACTAAGCAAATAGCAGGAGGACCTGAGATATTAACAAGAGGCTTTATATATGTCAAAGATAATCAATCTCTTTTGGAAGAAACTAAATTGTTATCTCGGGATATAATATCAGATAATATAGAAGAAAATACAAAAAGAGTAGATTATTCTAAAATTAAAAATGAAGTAAGAGATAAGTTAGGAAAATTTTTCTATGAAAAAACTGAATCAAAACCTATGATAATTACTGTTATACAAGAAGTTGAAATTTAGTTAATAGTTTAATTATTATAAAGAGGTGAAAAATGAAAGTTTTATTATATGCTGAGGGTCTAAAAACAATAGGAAAAAGTGGTTTAGGTAAAGCAATAAAACATCAACAAAAAGCTTTAGATTATGTAAAAGTTTTATATACGTTAAATCTTAATGATGATTATGATATTTTACATATTAATACATATTTTTTAAAATCATATTTTTTGGTAAAAAAAGCTAAAAAGGAAGGTAAGAAAATAGTATATCACGCTCATTCAACCGAGGAGGACTATAAAGATGGCTTTATATTAGTAAAACAAACGTCTAAATTATTTAAGAGATGGCTTATAAAGTGTTATAGTAAAGGAGATATTATAGTAACTCCTACAGAGTATTCTAAAAAAATATTAGAAAGCTATAAAGGACTAGAAAATAAAAAAATAGTTTCAATATCTAATGGGATAGATATTAGCTTTTTTAAAAATAAAAAAAGTTATCGAAAAAGTTTTAGAAAAAGATATAATTATGAAGATAGTGATAAAGTAATAATAGGAATCGGTCTTTATATTAGAAGAAAGGGTATTGTTGATTTTGTAGAGCTTGCAAAACGTCTTCCTGAATATAAATTTATTTGGTTTGGAGAAAGTCCTTTGAAATTTTCTACTAAAGATGTAGTAAAAGCTGTTAATACAAAGCTTGATAATTTAAAATTTGCAGGTTATGTAGAGCAAGAATTAATAAGAGAAGCACTTGGTGGTTGTGATTTATATTTATTTCCAACATTTGAAGAGACTGAGGGTATTCCAATAATTGAAGCATGTGCTATGAGAACTAATACTATAATTAGAGATATTCCTATATTTGAAGATTTATTAGAAGATGGTAAAAATGTGTATAAAGCTAAAGATGTAGACGAATTTGAAATTTTAATAAAGAAGTTTTTCAATAATGAAATAGAACCATTAGCAGATAAAGCGTATTCAGTTGCAAAAGAAAGAGATATTAAAGAAGTAGGGAAAAAATTAAAACAAGTATATGAAGAAGTATTAGAAGGATAAAAAACTATTGCATAGTTAATTAGTATTATGCGATAGTTTTTTTGTAAGATTTTATAAATTAACAGCAAGTCAAAAATAAGGTATTTACAAATACCGGAAGTTAGGTGTAATATGTAAATATAAGAATAGAGTCCTATAATACGACAAAAAAA
>CANQWY010000080.1 GCA_947627675.1 uncultured Bacilli bacterium | reverse complement strand
GGCTACCAAATAAGTGGAGCATCAACACCAAGCATTAATACACCCGGAGCCTTTGATATCAAATTTGTAAAAACAAGTACAACCGAAATGGGCAGTGGAAAATACACAGGAACAACGCCAACAGGCTATTTTACACCCTCATCATTTTGTTGGGGCAACAGTTGTGATGTAGAGTCGACGAGAGGTGATTCGGGAAATACAGAGTTACCTGGAATCTGGATAAGCAAGTTTGAGTTAACCGGAACAATATCTGCAATAACCTCAGTACCTAATCAAACAAGTATAAGGAATCAAACCACCTCTGCGTTTTTTAATAATATAAAGAGTCAAATAAATGGGGATAATGGTACCAATAATTATGGATTAAGCGGAGCAAATTATGATACCCATATGATAAAGAATACGGAATGGGGAGCTTTTGTTTATTTAAGTCAAAGTAAATATGGAAAATATGGTAACTCAAAATATACAAATGCCAATAAAGAGATTTATATAAATAATTATAGTGGTTTTAAGACAGGCTGTAGTGGAGGAAGTACAAATGCTAGCCAAAGTAATAGTTGTCAATATACATATGATATAGAAACAAATGGAACCGGAGCCTCAACTACGGGAACAGTATATGGGATATACGATACTGTAGGCGGAGCCTGGGATAGAGTCATGGGAAATTACAATAATAAAATAGGAGGATCAGGATTTAGTAAAATGCCTGAAGCAAAATACTATAATTTATATACAACCACGGCTAGTATAAAAGGAGATGCAATATATGCAGATGGAACAGCCGGATTATATGGAGACTATCAAGTGTTTGTAAATTCTTCCTACCCTTGGTTCGGTCGTGGCGGTGACAATGAGTTTGGTGCTGGCGTCTTCTCCTTCACCGACCCCGTTGGTGGTGTTGCTAGCAATAGTGGTTCACGCCTCGTTCTTGCTGTCTGGTAGATAAAAAAGACTTTGAAAAAAATTAATTTCAAAGTTTCTTTTTTTAACTAAATTTGTATTTATAATTATGATTACTATCTCTTGAAGAATTTAAAATTATACCAATCATAAGCATATATGATAATAAGCTAGATCCTCCATAACTTATAAACGGTAAAGTAATTCCTGTAATTGGTAAAAGACCAATAGTCATTCCAATGTTTTGAATTTGCTGAAATACTAGGCAACTAATAATTCCTACTAAAACATATTTATCAGTAACAGTGGTTTTTTTACCGACAAGTCGTATTATTTTAATATCAAAATATAAAATTAATCCTATTAAAAATAATGCACCGATAAAGCCAAAGTTTGATGCATAAACCGCAAATATAAAATCTGTTCCTGATTCCGGGAAATAGATAGGTGTCTCGTTATATCCATGTCCAAATAATCCAGCAGATCCTATAGCAGCAAGAGCATTTTCCAGTTGTAGTCCTGAACCATTTTTCCAATTAAATATACGATCAAGTCTATAAAATAAATTGGTACCAAATAAATTTATAAATAAATCACTATTTAAAAAGTACATTCCCATAATACTTCCTATTAAAATTAAACCAATGACAATACAAATAATAAACCAACGAAGTCTAATACCAGATGTAAACATCATTCCAAAGTAAATTACTAAATACATAATAACAGCTCCTGTATCTGGTTGTAAAAAGGTAAGCATTGATGGTAAGAGAACAATAAGTAATGTTTTAAAGATAAAGAACGCTTCTTCCTTAATACTAGGGCTATCGTAAATACTTCTAAAGTTATTAATCATAACAGCAAGAACTAGCATTAAACTTATTTTCATAAATTCACTAGGTTGAAAACTTCCTATACCAGGTATTGTAAACCAACATTTACTATTGTTAATAGGTGTTCCAAAAAATAATAGAAGAAACAATAAAAAACAACAAATTATATATAAAACATATGCATGTCTATATAAATAATTATTTTTAAAATGTAAAATAACTAGTACAAATAATGAGCCTACTAAGTACCAAATACTTTGTTTTAAAACAAGATTTCCCATACTTTTTGATATATAAGTAGAAGCACTATTAATGGTTAAAATGCTAATAATTGCAAAAATAATAACAGGTATTAATATAATTAAATCCAATTTATCTTTTCTTTTAAACATAAATTTCTCCATTCTCTTAATATTATAACAAATATTAGCAATTTTTATTTATATAAATCATAAAATATTTTGAGGTGAAATATGAAAAAACTACCAGAAATATATAAACAAGATATAAATAAAAAAATTACTAATAATAATACTGTATATTATTCTACAACAAAAAAAGAAGAAAAACTATATAATAATGTCGATATTAAAGAATTTATAAATAATATTTTTAAAGAAGGAGGGTATGTTTTTAACAAACCTTTAATAATAACAACTAAAGATAAAACATATGATACAGCACTTGTTAAAAAAAGTGAAGATTATATTTATACATTAACAGAAGATACTATTAGAATTAGTGATATAATATCAATAAAAAGAAAATAATTAAAATTAGTAATTATTTTTTTCTTTTTATTATTTTATGATATAATATACTAGAAAATCTTGATATATTTAGTTAAAGAAAGGAATAAAAATGTTAGAATTAAAAAATATTAAAAAAAGTTATAAAACGGGTGATTTTGTTCAATATGCCTTAAAAGGTGTTGATTTAAAATTTAGAACAAATGAATTTGTTGCAATATTAGGTCCTAGTGGTAGTGGAAAGACAACACTTTTAAATATAATTGGAGGTCTTGATCACTATGATAGTGGAGATTTAATAATTAATAATAAAAGTACTAAAAAATTCAAAGATAATAACTGGGATTCATATCGTAATAATTGTATTGGCTTTATATTCCAGTCATATAATTTAATAGGTCATATAAGTATTTTAGAAAATGTTGAAATGAGTACTATTCTTAGTGGCTATCCACGAAAAAAAAGACGAAAGAAAGCTTTAGAAGCTTTAGAAAAAGTAGGGCTAAAAGATCATGTTCATAAAAGACCTAATCAATTATCAGGTGGACAAATGCAAAGAGTTGCTATTGCAAGAAGTTTAGTAAATGATCCTGATATAATTTTAGCAGATGAGCCGACTGGAGCTCTTGATACTAAAACAAGTAAGCAGATAATGGATTTAATAAAAGAAATAGCCAAAGATAAATTAGTTATAATGGTAACTCATAATCCAGAACTTGCTAAGGAATATGCGACTAGAATTATAGAATTTAAGGATGGGGAAGTTATAAGTGATTCAAATGAAGTGACTGATGATACTAAAGAAAAAGATAAATTTAAAATAAAAAAGACTAAAATGAGTTATCAAAGTGCTATTAATTTATCTTTTAATAATTTAAAAACAAAAAAAGGTAGAACATTTATAACATCTTTTGCATCCTCTATTGGAATAATAGGAATAGCTCTTATATTATCACTTTCTAATGGATTTAAGATAAAAATAGATGAATTTGAACACAAAACATTATCTCAAGCACCAATTATGATAACAGAACAGGGGATTGACTCCTCAACTTTTGAAATTAATGATGAAAAGAAATTGAAAGAATATACTACAAAAGAAGAAATATATCCACTTGAAAATATAGAAAATAAAACCCATAAAAACATTCTTACTAATGAATATATTGATTATATTGAAAAGATTGATTCTAACTTAATTGGTGGTATAAGTTATACTAAAATAACTAATTTTAATATTTTAACTAAGATAGATAATAAAGTAAAAACAATAAATTCTACTCAACTTTTTTCATCACTTCCATCAACCCTTGATAATAATATATCAACAATAATGACGGAAAATTTTGAAGCGATATCTGGCGAAATTACTAGTAATAAAGAAGATATTTATTTACTTGTTGATTCTAAAAATAGAATATCTGAAGATACTTTAAAAGCATTAGGTTATGAGAATGATAAAATAAACTTCGATGATATAATAGGCAAAGAATTTAAAGTTGTTGGTAATAATAATTATTATAAGAAAATAGGAAATAGATATATAGTTAATACTGATTATGATAACTTATATAATAATAGTGATAATTTAACTTTAAAAATAGCTGGGGTAATAAGAGGTAAAAAAGACAGTGATTTTGCTAAGTTTAGTGGTACCGGAATTTTGTATAATAGTTCTCTTTTAGATTATGTTATTAATATAAATAAAGATTCTGAGATAGTAAAAGAGCAAGAAAATAGTGATTATAATATTTTAACATTAGAGAATTTTGATGAGGATAATTCTGCTAAAGAACAGATTCTTACATATTTAGGTGCAGATTTGGCACCAGTAGCAGTGCAAATATATCCGAAAGATTTTGACAGTAAAGACGAAATATTAGATTATTTAGATTTATATAATAAAGGAAAAAGTGAAGAAGATAAAATAGTTTATATAGATCAGGCTGAATTAATTACTTCTCTTTCTGGAAATATAATGGATGCAATAACTATTGTTTTGGTCGCTTTTTCATCAATTGCACTTATAGTATCAAGTATAATGGTCGGAATAATTACTTATACATCCGTTTTGGAAAGAACAAAAGAAATAGGAATATTGAGAGCATTAGGAGCAAGAAAAAAAGATATAAGAAGAGTATTTAATGCTGAAGTTTTAATAATTGGTTTTGCAAGTGGATTACTTGGAATAGTAATTGCAAGAGTTTTAATATTTCCTATAAATAGAGTAATAGATAATTTATCAGGATTACCTGGTGTTGCAAAACTTAACCCAATTCATGCGATTGTATTAATATTAATAAGTGTACTTTTAACTCTTATAGGAGGAATGATACCAGCAAAAGTAGCCTCTAAAAAAGATCCTGTAATCGCTCTTAGAAGTGAATAGCCATAATTTATGATAAAAAAAATATAACTGATAAAAAAGTTATATTTTTTTTGAAAAAATCTAAAAAAAAGAAAATCATTTCTAATAATATTAATGAGACTTAATTTAAAAAGATATTTTAGGAGATGATGATTGTGAAAAAAAAGGTCTTAGTGA
>CANQWY010000079.1 GCA_947627675.1 uncultured Bacilli bacterium | reverse complement strand
ACAATAAAAACAGGGACAAGATATATAGGAATATATGGAGTAAATGGATCAGACAAAGAAAATATCGAATTAAATAAAACATATACATTTACAATAGAAAACAGAGGAGCAGAAAACGCAAGTTATAGACTATATATCGAGAATATAGAAAATAGTAGTATAAGTTATAGTTATACAAAAAGCGGAATAATAACAACCGGAACGTTAGTAAATAAAACAATAGATGAAGCCAACTTAAAAGTAGGAGAAAGTGTACAAATAACAATAACGTTTAAAGGGACAGGAAGTTATAAAGGAAAACTAAAAGTAGAAACAAAAGACTATATGAATGAACCAAATGCTCCAGTGTTAGTAGGAGATATGATCCCAGTAACATATAATGGAACAAACTGGGTAAAAGCAGATATAAATAAAAACAATTGGTATGATTATAATAGAGGAGTATGGGCTAATGCTGTAACGATAAAAGATACAACTAAGAGAACAACATACAAAAATGGAGCAGCAGGAACAGTAATAAACATAAGTGATGTAAACTTAATGTTAGTATGGATCCCAAGATACTCATATACATTAAGAGATAAATATGGCTATCAAATAGATGGAGCATCACCATTAAGTATCAATACACCTGGAGCCTTTGATATCAAATTTGTAAGAACAAGCACGACCGAAATGGGAACAGGCAAATACACCGGAACAACGCCAAGTAATTATTATACACCATCATCATTTTGTTGGGGCAACAGCTGTGATGTAGAATCGACGAGAGGTAACTCAGAAAATACAGAATTACCCGGGATCTGGATAAGTAAATTTGAGTTAACTGAAGATATGAACAATATAACTTCTATTCCTAATAAGATAAGTATAAAAGGTCAAAAAAATAAAGTTTACTTTGATGCAATAAAAAATCAAATAAACAGTACTAATGGTTCAAATAATTATGGTTTAAGTGGAGATTATGATACACATATGATAAAGAACACAGAATGGGGAGCTTTTGCCTATTTAAGCCAAAGTAAATATGGCAAATATGATAATTCAAATTATACAGGAACAAATAAAGAGATTTACATAAACAATTATAGTGGTTATCAAACGGGTTGTAGCAAAGGAGCACCAGGAACAGGCGCAAATAATACTGACATTTCATCTACATGTATACATAAATATGATGAAGATTTACTAGGAACTGGAGCTAGCACGACTGGAACAATATATGGAATATATGATACAGTGGGAGGGGCTTTTGAGAAAACAATGGGCAATTTCAATGGTATTGTATCTCAATCAGGATTCACTACTATGCCAGAAGCAAAATACTATAATAAATATACAACTACAGTTAGTATAAAAGGAGATGCAATAAATGCAGATGGAACAGCTGGCTTTTATGGTGATTATCAAACATTTGCAAATTCTTCCTGTCCTTGGACCTATCATAGTACTAGCTATGAACGCGGTGTTTTCGCGGGGGTCTTTAGTTTTACCTGCGGCGATGGGGGTCCTTACACTGATAATAGTGCACGCCTTGCTATTTCTACCTGGTAAAGTTAAAGCTAATAGAAATATATAGCTTTTTTTATTTATAAATATTTTCCCATAATTTCCCATAAAGTTTTGATAATTGTACTATAATTAAATGATATATTTAAAATGTCAAAAGGAGATGATGTTGATAAGATTAAAGTAACTTAAAGTAAAATATTAAAATTAAAATAAAAATATTTATATATAAATAGTATATGGAGGTGATATAATAGTAAGCATATAAAAGGTAAATATGCTATACTATTGGGGTAGGTGATAAAATGTATACAATTTGCTTTGTAGAAGATGAAGTTAATCTTGCGAATCTTGTTAAAGTTTATTTAGAGAAAGCAGGTTATGATGTGATAACCTTTAATAAAGGTCAAGATGCTATAAACTATATTGGCAATAAAGTAGATTTATGGATACTTGATATTATGTTAGGAGATGATATAAATGGTTATGATATAATTGGCGCAATTAGGAAAGTTGATTTAAATGTACCAGTAATATTTACATCAGCTAGAGATCAAGAATTAGACAAAATATTAGGTCTAGAACTTGGTAGCGACGATTATATAACTAAACCCTATTCTAGTAAAGAACTCGTTCTAAGAGTAAATAATATTATAAAAAGAGTATATAAAAGTAATGATAATGAAATAATAAGCTATGATATTTATAAAATTGATGTTGAGAAAAGAGTAGTCTATAAAGAAGATAAAGAATTAAATCTTACTACTTTAGAATTTGATTTGTTACTCTTATTTGTATATAACTTAAATAAAGGCTTTAGAAGAGATGAAATTTTATCAGCAGTTTGGGGCACTGACTATTTTGGTACAGATAGAGTTGTAGATGATTTAGTTAGAAGATTAAGAAAGAAAATGCCTAGATTAAAGATAACTTCAATCTATGGTTTTGGTTATCGTCTATCATGAGCTATAAAAGAATAAGTCTTAGTAAACAATTATTATACATAATAATTATAGTTTTTGTAATATTTTTTATATCTATTGGTATTGTATTGCCTAAAACAGTAATACCAGTTGCTGAAAAAACTATATATACCTATTTAAGCGAACCCTTAAAACTAATGCAGCCTGACTTTAATAAGAAATTAACAAATTCCGCAGTTGCCTATCTTTATATTATAAACGATCAAATTGTTGAAAGTGATAATTTTGAAAGTGTCCTAAAAATAGAAAATATAAATAAATTAAAGAAATATTTAAATAAGGATTATGGAAAATTTAAATATAAAAGTAGGGATTATTATTACTATAAAGTTCAAACCTCTAATGTAACAAGAATTGCTATAACAAATGACTCATATATAAGAAATATAAAAGAAGAAATTTTAAATGCTATTATCCCAATAGTTCTAATATCATTTCTCTTAATTAGTTTAATACTAATTTTTTGGAGTACAATGATAGTAATTAAAATTGAAAAATTGAAACAAAAAGTAGATAACATAGATAATCAATATTATAATCATAAAATAAATTTTAAAGTAGATGATGAGATAAAATCATTAGGCTTAGCACTTGAAGATATGCGTATATCATTAAAAAACCAAGAAAAATATCGTAATCAAATGTATCAAAATATCTCACATGATTTTAAGACACCTATCACTGTTATAAAATCATATATTGAAGCAGTTTATGATGATGTAGAATCTTCAGCAACAGCATTAAAAATAATTGAACAACAAACTGATAAATTAGAAAATAAAGTACACTCACTTCTTTACTTAAATAAATTAGATTATCTCAAAAATAGTAAAATGGAAATTGTTCCCATCGATATGAAAAAAATATTAACTGAGGAAGTTAATAAATTTAAATGGAAAAGAAAGGATGTTGAATTTAAAATAGATATAGACAACAAAATTTATTTTGTTGGAAGTGATGATTATTGGGAAACAATTTTAGATAATATTTTAAATAATTTTATGAGATATGCTAATAAAGTTATAAAAATTACTGCTAAGCAAAATAAACTAGTATTATATAATGATGGCTCAAACATCGATGATGATTTACTTGAAGGAATATTTACTCCATTTCGAAAAGGAATTAAAGGTGAATTTGGCCTAGGGCTTTCTATAGTAAAAAAGACTTTAAGTATAATTGGTTATAATATTAAGATAAAAAATGAGAAAAAAGGTGTTTCATTTATAATTACTAGAGATCAACATAAAATATAAATTGTTGATTTCTTTTTTTATTTTGGTTAATAATATTAATGGTGATAATATGCGTATATTAATAATTGGTGCTAGAGGAGGTATTGCTTATCTTGCTGCAAAAAAATTATCAGTAAATAATGATGTATATTTATGTGTACATACAACTGAACAATTAAAGAGCATAAAAGAAAAAATAAAATTAGAAAAATTAAATATAAAATCATTTAAACTTGATATTACTAATGAAAATGATCTTAATTTATTAGACAAATTACATTATGATGTAATTTGGAGCCATGCTGGTATTGGCAACGGTGGAACTTTACTTGCTATGAATAAAGATGTTTTAGTAAATAATTATGAAACAAATGTTTTTGGAACAGTTGAGGTAATAAAGAGAGCTTATAGTAATTTTATAAAAAATAATATAAAAGGGAAAATATTTATTACATCTTCTCTTGCTGGAAAGTTACCTTTACCTTATTTATCCTGTTATACTTCATCTAAAGCAGCATTGTCAATGATTGTAACTACTTTAAAAGAAGAATTAAAAAAAACTAAAAGCAATATATCTATTTCACTAATAGAACCAGGTGCTTATAAAACAGGCTTTAATGAAGTTATGATTGAAAATAAAGAAAAATATTTAGAAAAAGATAGTATTTTTTATAATGATTTAAATAATATTAATCGCTTACAAAAAAATTTATTTACTTTAATTGAAAAAGAAAATTATACTAAATTAGTTAATAAAATAATTAAAGAAATGGAAAAAGAGGTTCCTAAATTTAGGATTAGAGAACCTTTAATACAAGTAATATTTACTAAATTGTATTTATTATTTTATGGTTAAAAGTTAAAATTATTTTGTTAATAAATATTCTATGTTTAATTTTCTATATATTTTTACTTTTTTAGAATTATAATTTTGAGTTTTAGTTATTATAGTTTTAAATTTTAAATATATGCAAGTATGTTTTCTAAATTGTTATAATCATAAACATTAAATTATTTTTTATTTATGATAACGTAATAAATTGTATATATAAAAAATAAGTTACGTAAATAAACTTATATAAAAAATATATTAATATAAGTTATAAAAATTATAACATTCCTTTTTATATTTTAAAACCTTAACCATAAAATTTTAGGTATAATATCTATATGGTTCATAAGATAATATATTTAAAACTTAAAGAATGATTAATAAATTTCTAATTACTAAATGCATTTTAACTTAGATATGAATTTCATTAATTACAATGTGAATTTTAAGTAAAAATGTTACATAAGTTGACAGTCAATTTTAAATGAAAATGTTACATATAAAATTACACGT
>CANQWY010000078.1 GCA_947627675.1 uncultured Bacilli bacterium | reverse complement strand
TTTTCATTTTCTTTCTCCTTCTATTTTATACTTAAATTCTACATCATCCATTTTTTATTTTCAAGTACTTTATTTTTCTACAGTTTTTCTATCAAAAAGAAAAAGAGCTTAGCTCTTATTAATTATTTTCCAATTTATCTAAAACGTTCTTTGTAACAGAAATTGCTTTTTGTCTAACTTCATCAGCTGCTTTTTCCAAAACTGGTGTTCCTTTTTCAATTGCTAAATTTACAAGGTCTTCAGCATGTCTTTTTATATCTTCACCTTTTTTCTTAGCAATCTTTAATACTTTTTCGCGATCAAGATCTGCAATCTCCTCTTCTAACTCTGAAATTCTTCTTTCAAAATCTTCTCTTACCTCAGCAATATCAATATTTTTTACTTGTTCAAGAAGTTCTAAAAATTTATCTTTTACCTCTTTTCTAGTTTCACTACCTTTTTTAGGTGCGAATAAAATTCCAAGGCCTGCTCCTACTAAAGCTCCTGCTAAAAATTTCCCCATACCATTTTTATTATTATTGTTACTCATTATTATTTTCCTCCTTATTTTTCTTTCTTTTACTAAATATTCTAGAAATTAAATTAATTACTGATAACGAAACCTTATCAGTAATAGTAGTTAAACTTCTACTAGTTCTATCCATTATCAGAAATAAATTATCTAAGCTATTAACTTTCTTTTCTATATTATCCAAAACTCTATCAGCTTTTTCAAGTATAGCAAGTGATCTAATTCCTAAAATAATTAGTACTATTAATAATATGATACCAAATAAATATAATAATACTGATAAAATAGTATTCAATTCTGTCATTTTTTATCACCTCCTATTTATTATCATACATAGAATCTATTAAATCAAATAAATTATCATCATCTTCTGTATCACTATCATTATTATCATTCTCTTCGTTAGAACTATCATTAATTATAATACTATTATTTTCTTCTTGAGAATCTTCTATTACAAATGATGTATCATCATTTGAATTTTCTTCTAACTTAGGACTTTCATAGTTTTCATCACTTTTTAGGCGTCTTCCGTTAGCCTTAGCTTTACTAGCATCTATATAATCATTATCATATTCTAAACCTAAATCTTCAAAGTATTCTTCTGCATCAGCAACTGTTACTTTATTAACCTCTGGTGCATCATTCTCTCTTAAATCAATAAGCAAATTTTCTTTTAATTCAGCAATATCATTATCATTACTATCTGATAAACTACTATTTAAATCATCAGCTAATGTCCCATATGCTTTTCTTCTAACATCATCAACATCTACTCTATCATTTCTAATTGCACTTGTAAGTCTAACTTCTTTTTTTATTGGTTCATGTATACTTCCACCATTATCATCAATTATTCCGTAAATCGGTGAAATATTAGGAGATGGCTTAAAAACTTTTTTTTCTCTAGTTTTTTCATAGTTTCCATATTCATTTGCAGTACTTTTCTTAATATATTCATCTTCTTTTGAAGTTTTATATAGGGAAATATCTGCTTCTTTCTTTACTTCATGATTATAAACTGGTTGTTCAAAAGTTTCTTTACTATAATTTTCTTGATTAAATATAACAGGTTTTTTTTCTTCAATTATCTCAGTTACTTTAACAGGATTATTATCTTCAAATTCATTATCATCTATTTTAGGAAATTTAAATTCTTCTCTTTTTGGCAAGTCACTTCTATTTATCTTATCATTTTTTTTAACAGGTGCAATCTTTCTTGCTACAGGCTCTTCATCAACATCTTCATAATTTGTAAATTTAATATCATTTAATCTATTATTTTTAATAATATCATTTTTCTTTGTTTTTTCTTTTGATACTCTTTCCGGTTTTTCTTCAACTTCAATATATTCTTCTTCAAAAAGAGCATTTTTAAGTTTATCAAGTAATTTCATATTTTCACCTCTCTATTCTTCGAAAATATCTAAATCAACAACATCATCATCACTAAATTTATTTTCTTTATTATTATCTTCATAAGCACCACTATCATATTTTTCTATATAATCTAAATAATTAGTAGTTGATTTTTTGGTTGTAAAAATATTAAAAGATTCTTCTTTATAGTCTAGTATTTTATCACCAATTGTTGTACTTAATACTTTATCATTATATTTTACAGATGATAATACTAAAAATATATTAGTAATAACATCATCTAAAAACTCTTTAGAAGTATATACTTCTATTTTAACATAATTATACATAGCTTCAACATAATATTTATTTTTTATTTCATTTATTTCCAAATAACCACTTTTTTTACTATCATTATCTATTATTTTCTTTGAATAAAATGATGAAGATTCCTCTTTATAACTATTTTCAACTTTATGATAATAACTCACTACATCAGAATAAAAATAATAATAGTTATTATACTTATCACGCAATAGAATATTATTATCTATCATATTTACTTTCATAAGACCATTGGGAATATAATAAGAATATCCACTTGCAATATTATTATTAATATTATTTTCTTTTAATAAGATTTTATTTATTAAATCATCATAATTATTTGTATTTATTTTTTCTATAGTACATCCTGTTATTAGAAAAAAACATATTACTAAGAGAAGCAATTTTCGACGCATATAATTCACCTACTCTTATTTATTATATCAGAATTATTAATTACTTTCTAGCTTTTAATGCATAAATATTATTTCCCTTTAAAACAAATTTATCTTCATATTCAGTAGTAACTAAATTTTTAAAATCTCTATGTAAATCAAAAGTAATATCATATAAAGAATAACCATAACAACTTAAACTTTCAATAGAATAAGTATATAAATCTTCATTATCTGTTCTTAAATATATATTATTATCTTTTTTAAAAATATCATCATACTTATCTAAGAAAATTTTACTAGTAAGTCTTCTTTTATTCTGTCGAACTTTAGGCCAAGGATCTGAAAAATTTAAATATAATAAATCTATTTCTTTATAAAAAACTTTATCTATTGAAAGAGCATCTAGTCTGATAATTTTAAGATTATTAATACCTTCTGGAATATTTTTTACTGCTCTTGCGATAATATTGTCATTTTTCTCTATTCCTATGTAGTTAATATTTTTATTTTTAAGAGCATTTTCTACTATAAATTTTCCTTTACCCATCCCTATTTCTATATGTATTGGATTATTATTTTTAAATAACTCTTTGAATCTTCCCTTATAATCAAAAGGTTTTTCAATAATATATGATGAATTACTTATAATTTCTTCTTTGTTTTTTAAATTTCTAAGCCTCATAATCTCTTCACCTCTTTTATAATAACACATATTTATAATAAATACATATAATAAAAAGAAAGAGGTTTAAGTAAATATGAATAATATGCCTTATCAGATACCAAATTTTGTTCCATATCCAGACCAAAATTTTAGTTATCAACAAAATCAAAACACTGATATAAAAAGACAATTAGAGCAAATAGAAAGAGAGCTAGAACATATAGAAAGGCGTCTAACTAACATTGAAAACTCTCTAAAAGAAAAGAATAATATTTACACAAGTAATGTAGTAGATACAACAAAAGGTCTATATATGCTATAAATTAAAGGTATATAAAATTTGAAAAGTGAATTTACTAGGTTTAGCTTCTTAGATAACCTAATAAATTCACTTTTTTATTAAATATACTATCAAAAGTATCTTTTGTATTATTATATTTATATTCTACTTTAACATAATATTTTCTCATATTAAAATTTATTTACCACGCAGACAAAGTAAGACGAGTACCTTCCCATGTCCATTTATCACCATGTTCTGCTTGGAAAGTGAAAATCCCTGCTGTACTGCCACCAATACTATGATTTCTAATGGTCCAAGATTGAGTATTCATTAAAGAAGAATGTCTATCTCCATAAAAGCCGGCTGTTCCATCTGCATATATTGCATCTCCCTTTATACTAGTCGTTGTATTTGTATATTTATTATAGTATTTTGCATCTGGCATTTTTGAAAATCCAGCTTTATCTATAATATTACTTAAGTTTCCCATAGCAAGTTCTGCAATCCCTCCTGATGTATCATATATTCCGTATATTGTTCCAGTGGTACTGGCTCCGGTTCCTAGTGAATCTTCATCATATTTATGTAAGCATGTAGATGAAGCTCCAGTACCATATTCACCTACTCCAGGTGCTCCTTTACTACAAGCTGTTTGATAACCACTATAATCGTTTATGTAAATCTCTTTATTTGCTCCTGCATAATTTGAATTCCCATATTTTCCATATTTACTTTGACTTAAATATGCCATCGCTCCCCATTCGGTGTTCTTTATCATATGGGTATCATAATTTCCACTTAAACCATAATTATTGGTGCCGTTAGTACCGTTTATTTGGCTCTTTATACTATTAAAAAAGGTTGAAATAGTTTGGCTTCCTATACTGCTAACATTAGGAATTGAGGTTATTGCAGATATTGTTCCAGTTAGCTCAAACTTACTTATCCAGATTCCGGGTAATTCTATATTTCCTGAATCACTTCTTGTTTTCTCGTCATCACAACTGTTACCCCAACAAAATGATGATGGTGTAAAATAGCCTGTTGGTTCTTCTCCACTATATTTTCCGCTTCCCATTTCGGTTGTACTTGTTTTTACAAATTTGATATCAAACGCTCCAGGGGTTGCTTGACTTGGGGTTGATGCTCCATCTATTTGATATCCATATGATTGTCTTAATGTATAACTATATCTTGGGATCCATACTAACATTAAGTTTATATAACTTAAATCTATTGTTGTTCCTGCCGCTGCATTTTTGTATGTTGTTCTCTTAGTTGCATCTTTTATCGTTACAGCATTCGCCCAGACTCCTCTATTATAATCATACCAGTTATTATTTACTGTATCTGCCTTTACCCAGTTTGTTCCATTATATGTTACTGGGATCATATCTCCTACTAACTCTGGAGTATTTGGTTCATTCATATAGTTTTTTGTTTCTACTTTTAGTTTTCCTTTATAACTTCCTGTTCCTTTAAATGTTATTGTTATTTGTACACTTTCTCCTACTTTTAAATTGGCTTCATCTATTGTTTTATTTGCTAACGTCCCTGTTGTTGTTATTCCGCTTTTTGTATAACTATAACTTATACTACTATTTTCTATATCTTCGATGTATAATCTATAACTTGCATCTTCTGCTCCTCTGTTTTCTATTGTGAATGTATATTCCTTATTTAATTCTATATTTTCTTTGTCTGCTCCATTTACTCCATATATTCCTATATACCTTGTACCTGTTTTTATTGTTATTTCCTTTTTAGTCTCTATACTCTTACTATATTTGGCGTAAGTAACCCCCCCCCCATTAGA
>CANQWY010000077.1 GCA_947627675.1 uncultured Bacilli bacterium | reverse complement strand
AAATTAGGTACAATAATTTTATAGCACATCTTTTCGTATACTCAAGATGTGCCATAAAATGCTTTACATTATAACACATAAAATTAAAAAGTGATGTTATTTTGAAATAACATCACAGATTAAATTACTTATTTCTGTTGGATCATCTAAGCTTAAACCAGCTATCATTCTTGCTTCACTATAAAGTATTTTAGCATATTTATCAAAGGTATCTTTATCACTCTTATATAAATCTTTAATTTTTTGAGCAATAGGATGATTTTCATTAATTTCTAAAACTGTTTCTGCTTTTATTGGTATATCATTAGGCATTGCTGCAAATACCTTTTGCATTTCTATTGAAACATCACCTTTGGTTGATAGACATACTGGGTGATTTTTAAGTTTACTTGTAAACTTAACTTCACTTACATCTTTTAATACTTCTTTCATATCTTTTAATAAATTACTATTTTCTAAATTATCTTTTTTAACTTTTTCTTTTTCTTCTTCTGTTGCAAGATCTATATCATCTTTACTTATATTAATAAATTTTTTACCAGCATATTCTTGTAATGCAGTAATTGCAAATTCATCTACATAATCAGTTAAATATAAAATGTCATATTCTTTTTCTTTTACTTGTTCAACTTGTGGTAATTTATCAATTTTATTAATAGATTCACCACTAACATAATAAATGGAATCCTGATTTTCTTTCATAGATTTGACATATTCTGATAAAGTAATTAATTTTTGATTATTTGCAGAATAGAAAAGTATTAAATCTTTAAGTTTATCTTTATCCATCCCATAATTATTATATACTCCATATTTTAATTGAGTACCAAATTCTTTAAAGAATTTTTCATATTTTTCTCTTTCATTTTTTAGCATATTTTCGAGTTCTTTAGAAATTTTACTCTCAATTGATTTTGCTATTAATCGTAAATTATTTGTTTTTTGCAATATTTCTCTAGATATGTTCAAAGGTAAGTCTTCACTATCAACTACACCTTTTACGAAACTGAAATAATCAGGTAATAAATCACCGCATTTATCCATTATAAGAACTCCACTTGCATATAAACTAAGGCCTTTTTCGTAATCTTTAGTATAGTAATCATATGGAGTATGACTTGGGATAAACATCAAAGATTTATAAGTTGCTACACCTTCAACAGAAGAAGTAATTACTTTTAATGGTTTTTCATAATCATTAAATTTATCAATGTAAAAATTATTATATTCATCTTCTGTAACATCACTACTTTTCTTTTTCCAAAGAGGTATCATGGTATTAACAACTTCAATTTCTTTTTTATCTTTATATTCATTTTTTTCTTTATCGACTAATTCATGTTTAGTAAGTTCCATTTTTATTGGATATCTTATATAATCAGAATATTTTTTTACTAAGTTTTTTATGTAATATTCATCTAAGTAATCATCATATTCAGAAGTATCATCATTTTCTTTAATATATAAAATTATTTTTGTACCAATAGCATCATAATCACTTTTTTCTATTGAATAACCACTAGTACCAGTAGATTCCCATTTAAAACTTTCATCACTATCTATACTTTTACTAATAACTTCAATTTTTTTACTAACCATAAAAGCAGAATAAAATCCTACACCAAACTGTCCTATTATATCAATATCTTTTTTCTTGTCTATATTTTCTTTAAATGCTAAAGAACCACTCTTAGCAATTGTACCTAAATTATTTTCTAATTCATTTTGGGTCATTCCACAACCATTATCAGTTATAGTCAAAGTTCTTTGTTCTTTATTTATATCTATTTTAATTTCAAGATTATTTTTATCAACTTTTATTTTCTTATCTGTTAAACTTCTATAATAAAGTTTATCAATTGCATCACTAGCATTTGAAATTAATTCTCTTAAAAATATATCTTTATTTGTATAAATTGAATTTATCATTAAATCAAGTAATCTCTTAGATTCAGATTTAAATTGCTTTTTCATTAAAATCATCTCCCAATAAATGTTATAGCATTATAAATAGCACTTGTCAAGAAAGAGTGCTAACTTTTTATATAAAAAATAGTAATTATTAGTTACTATTAATTTTTCTTTTATTCTTATAATCTAAAACAATTTTTCTAAACTCTTTATATTCCTTTTTATTAAATAACTCTGTATGTGGGAATGCTTGTAATAATCTGCTTAGAGAGAATAAATGTTCTTTTACTACCTTAGTAACTTCTTCATGAGCTTTTTCAGTTACATCTGTACCAGCAAATCTTATTAAATTATTTTTAACTCTATATAATGAGAGTACAGTAAATACAAGATCGGTTATAAATATTATAAATAAACAAACTGCAATAATTTCTAAAATTGATTTATTCATAATAGACAAGATTTTTAAAATAAATGGATATAATGTATAAACTACTAATAAGCCAGAAATACCAAATATCATAGAATTTTTAAGACAAATCCTACCATTATAATTAAATGGTTCATCAGAATAATCCCACCATCTAACTTTAAATAATTTTTCCATTATATAACTAGTTAAATACTCAACAAAACTACATAATATAACTGTCATCCAAAAAAATATAAAAGGATCATCTTTATATTGATATAATAATTTTGCTACTAAAACAGTCCCAACCCCATATATAGGGATATAAGGTCCCATTAAAAATCCTCTATTAAATATCATTTTATGACTTTTAATAGAACAAAAAGCAATCTCTACAAAGTATCCTATAAAAGATGCAATAAAAAATATTAAAAATAAAGAACATAAGTTATAAAACATAATTAACTACACCTACCCTTATTTTTATTTTAACATATAAAAAAATTATGTCAAAAAAAAGATATCATAATTGACATCTTTAAAAAATTACGGTTCTAATCTAGTTGGGCCTCTAAAGAGTAGTTGAGTTTCCTTAATACTAGAAATATCTAATAATAACATAGTAAGACGATCTATTCCTATTGCAAAACCACCATGTGGCGGACAACCATATTTGAAAAATTCTAAATAAAATTTTACATCTTCTGCTAAACCTTTATTTTTAGCATTTTCTACTATTTTTTCATAGCGATGTTCTCTTTGAGCTCCGCTTGTAATTTCTACTCCTTTCCATATTAAATCATAACCTAAAAGGCTTCCATCACTGTCTCTCATATGATAAAAAGCTCTTTTATCTGCAGGATAATCTATTACAAACATAAATTCATGATTAAATTTTTCTTTTGCAAGACGATAAACTAATCTTTCAGCTTCTGTAGTTAAATCAGTTTTTTCACTTTCATCTACTACATAAGAATATCTCTCTTCTAACTCTTTATATATATCACTAAGTTTCATGACAGGGAAAGGTAAAACTGGAACTTCTATGTTTACTCCAAATACTTCAGATATTTTATCACCGTATTCCGCTTTTACTTTTTCTAATGCATATTTCAACATTTCAGCTTCTAAATTCATAACGTCTTCATAACTATCTATATACGAAAATTCAACATCAAAACTTGTAAATTCAGTTGCATGTCTAGAAGTATTAGAATTTTCTGCTCTAAAACATGGAGCAACTTCGAATACTTTACTAAAACCACTGGCAATACACATCTGCTTATAAAATTGAGGTGATTGAGCAAGATAAGCTTTTCTATCAAAATATTTAACCTCGAATACTTCAGCACCGCTTTCACTAGCAGTACCAATAAATTTAGGAGTATGAATTTCTACAAAACTATTATTATATAAATATTCTCTCATATATTTAACTAGAGCTGATTGGACTTGAAACATTAAAATATTTTTATCGCTTCTTAAATCTATAAATCTAAAATCAAGCCTAGTATCAAGATTAACTCCATCTAAATTTTTATAATTAAAAGGAAGTTCATTTTCACTTCTACTAGTAACTTCAATTTCCGTAGGTATTATTTCCATATTTCCCATTTTAACCTTAGGATTTTCCATTATAATTCCTTTTATCTTTACAGTACTTTCAAGCGTAAGATCATTAATCAAATCAACCATTTTTTTATTTTTTTCATCACTTTTTTCAATAGTTACTTGTACTTTACCAGTTGAATCTCTAACTATTATAAATTGAACCCATTGTAAATTTCTAATATTATCGACAAAACCGCTAAATTCTATTTCTTCTCCAAAATGTTTTTTCAAATCGTTGGCATATATCTTTTTCATATTAACACTACAACTATAATAAGTTATATATTAAATATAACTTACTAATCCTTTCTATTTAGTATTTTGATTTATTATAACTAATGCTTATTACAATTATGAGAACAATGCCCTTCACAATTGCACTCATTCTTATTATCATATGGAATACCATCATAATTTCTATAATCAAATCCAGAATCATCTGGTAAATGTTCATCTAGATAAAACACTACATAATCAAATCCTATTAACTCTTCTTCTTTTGTTTCATTGTTTTTAATTTTGACTTCTCCATTATTTAAATCATCGCTATTTAAAATTATTAAAAACTTACTTTTCAATCTATCTGCATGCCTAAATTGAGCTTTTAAACTCCTTCCGGTATATTCAGTATCACAAGTAAAACCTGAGATTCTAAGTTGTTGAGCTAAAAACATTGCATGTTTTTTTTCTTCTTCATTTACATACAAGATAAAACAATCAAGATATTTTTTTATAGGAAGATAAACATCTAAATCTTTAAGTGCTAAAACTACTCTATCAAGCCCAGAAGCAAAGCCAATAGAAGGTGTATCAGGTCCACCTAATTGGTGAACTAAACTATTATATCTTCCACCTCCACCAATAGCAAGATTTAAACACTTGTCATTGTCAATTTTTATCTCAAAAACAGTATGATCATAATAATCTAAGCCCCTAACTATACTAGGATTAATCTCATATTCTACTTCCAATAAGTCAAGATACTCTAATACTTTATCAAATCTTTTTTTACTATCTTCATTCAAATAGTCAATAATTTTAGGAGCATTTTTGAAAATATCTTTCTCACAATCTAACTTACAATCAAGAATTCTTAAAGGATTTTTATTAATTCTTTCTTTACAATCATCACATAATTCAGAGATATGTGGTTTAAAATAATCAACTAAAGCCTTCCTATAATTATCTCTGCTTTCTTTATCACCTAAAGAATTTATCTCTAATGTAATATCTTGGATTCCTAATATTTTATAAAGGTTATATGCTGCTGCAATAATTTCAGAATCACTAATAGGATCATCGCTACCAAGTATTTCCATACCAAACTGGGTAAGTTCTCTTTCTCTTCCAGCTTGTGGACGTTCATATCTATACATAGTGCCATTGTAATATACTTTAACCGGAAGGTTATCGCCATACATCTTATTTTCTATAAAACTTCTAACTACACCTGCTGTTCCTTCTGGTCTTAAAGTCATTTGTCTATCTCCACGATCTTTAAAATCATATGTTTCTTTTGTAACAATATCCGTAGAATCACCTATTCCTCTATGGTATAATTCACTTGATTCAAAAATAGGGGTACGAATATAATTATAATTATACTTTTCCATAACACTATCAATTACTAAATCAACATATTTCCATATTTTAGCATCAATTCCATATAAGTCATTGCATCCCTTTGGTTTTGTTATCATCAAAATTCCTCCTTTTTATTTATAATTAATAAGACAGAAATATTATACAATAAAATTTAAAAATTATCTATATTTTTTTAAACTGTACTTATAATAAAAAAAAGAAGATTAAATATCTTCTTCCAGACTGTTGACAAATAGGTAAAAGAAATTACTTATTTGTCTTTTATTTTGAAAAATTATAGATATTATTAGAAA
>CANQWY010000076.1 GCA_947627675.1 uncultured Bacilli bacterium | reverse complement strand
TATTGTTAGTATTAGGGGTATTACTAACAATATATCTTTTCTTTTTTCCATTTTCTTTCTCCTTCTATTTTATACTTTCATTTTATAATAAAATAATATTAATATCAACTTAAAAATCTTAATTAAACAATAAAATATAAAAGGACTTTTAATTTTTACAAAAAATGGATATAATAATAAAGAATTAGAAAGGAATATAGCAATGTATAAATTAGTCAATCTAGAAAAAAAAGAATATGAAGAATTCGTAAAAAATTCTAAAAAATCACATTTTTTGCAATCTTATGCATGGGGTGAATTTTCTAAAAAAGAAAAAAAGCTAACACCCTATTACCTGGGACTAAAAAAAGAAAAGAAAATTGTTGCAAGCGCTCTTCTTTTACAGAAAAAATTACCATTTTCATATTCTTACTTCTATTGTCCACGTGGTTTTGTACTTGATTATGAAGATGAAGAAGTTTTTAATAACATGACAAAAGAAACAATTAAATTTATAAAGGGAAAAAAAGGAATTTTTCTAAAAATAGATCCTGACATCATAAGAAAAAGTTATAATTATTTGGATGAAGAAAATAAGTTAGAATATGATTCAGAAAAAATTTTTAACATGATTAAGAAAGCTGGTTTTAAACACTTGGGTTTTACTAAAAATTTTGAAACAAATGAACCTCGTTATACTTTTAGGATAAATCTAGATCAAAGTCTTGAAGATATTAAAGATCATTTTTCTAAAACAACAAAGCAAAGAATCAACAAAGCAAAAAAATTAAATACAATTGTTGAAATTGGAAACGAGAAAGATCTAGATCAATTTTATCATTTAATGACTTTAACAGAAGAAAGAAAAGATTTTATTTCTTATTCAAAAGAATACTATAAAGAACTATATAAGATTTTTAATATCGACAATAAAATGACTCTCTTTTTAGGGAAAGTGAACTTAGAAGACATGTTAAAAACTCTAACCAACGAAAAAGATGAATTAGAAAAAAATATCAACAATATACCTAAAGAAAAGCTAAGCAAAAGTAATAAAAATAAATTACAAGAACTAAATAAAAAATTAGATAAGTTAAACATAGATATAGAAAAATATGATAATTATAAAAAAGAATATGGCAAAATAGTAACACTAAATGCCCATATGATAATTGAATATGCTGATAAAGCTTGGGTTTTATATGCAGGTAATCATAATATTTTAACTGAAACTTATGCTAATTATAATACATATTTAAAACACATCGAGTTTTGTAAAGAAAGAAATCTAAAAATTTATGATCAATTTGGAACAATAGGCGATTTAAATAAAAATAATTCTAGATTAGGATTACACGAATTTAAAAAGAAATTTGGTGGAGATTATATTGAATTTCTAGGAGAATTTGATTATATAACAAATAAATTAATGTATATAGTCTTTAATAATCTTGTCCCATTTTATAGAAAGATAGTAAAAAGAAAATCTAAAAAGGAGCTTAAAAATGAAGTTAATAGAAATAGATGAAAAAGAATTTACAAAAATTGCCGATAAAAGTCCACAAATAACTTTTCATCAAACAAAATCTTGGGCTAATCTAAAAAGTACTAATGGCTGGATTCATTATTATGTAGCACTTAAAGATGATAACGAAAGCAAAGCATGTGCATGTCTACTTGCTAAAAAAATACCCATTATTAATAAATACATTTTTTATTCTCCACGTGGTTTTTTAATAGATTATAAAAATAAAGAATTACTTAAAGAATTTACAAATAATATTAAAAAATTTATAAAAAAGAAAAAAGGGATATTTATAAAAATAGATCCTTATGTATCATATGTAGAACATGATAATAATGGTAATATTGTAAAAGATGGTAAAAATAATAAAGACTGCTATCAAAATCTAATAGATTTAGGATATATTCATTTTGGTTTTAATCTAATGCAAGACACTCTACAACCTAGATGGATGCATGTTATCAATACAAAAGATAAAACAATAGAAGATATAATGAATGGTATGGAATCTAAGACAAGACAAATACTTAGAAAAAATGAAAAATGTGGTATAACAGTTAGAGAGATTAATAAAGACGAATTAAAAATATTTAAAGATATAATGAAGCATACATCTGATAGAAGAGAATTTATTGATAGACCTTTAAGTTATTATGAAAATATGTGGAAATATTTACATGATGATGGAATTTTAAAAATAATGATTGCTGAAATTAACTTTGATAAATATAAAGAAAATACAACTAATGAAATAGAAGAAATAAAAAAAGAATTAGAAGAAAGAACTTATAAGAAAGAAAATAACCTTTTAAAAATGAATGAAAAAAAATTTGATCAAAAAAATAAGCAAGATAAAGAATCAATAACTCGTTTAGAAAAACAATTAGAAAAAATTGATGACTATATAAAAATTTACGGTAAAAAAACTACTCTTGGAGGCATTTTATTCTTAATATATGGTAATGAGGTATTATCTTTATACGGTGGTAGTGAAGAAAAATTAATGCAATTTATGTCGGCGTATTCTGTCCATTTTGCGGGGATAAAATATGCCGTTGAAAATCATTATGATAGATATAATTTTTATGGTATAACAGGAGATTTCAGAGAGGAAAATCCTTTATATGGATTATATTTATTCAAAAAAAGTTTTGGAGGTGTAGTTGTCGAATTAATTGGAGAATTTGATTTAGTAATAAATAAACCATTATACTATTCATATAAGATAGCCTTTAAAACTTATCATAAAATTAAAAATATTTTAAAAAAATAACTAGCTTTTATAATTATTGCTAGTTATTTTTTTAATTTTATCTTAAATTTGCTAATAAATTCAGCACTAAATATTCTTTTTATTGAACCAAATTTATACATAGAAAAGAAATAAACCATTGAACCTATTATACTATATAATGCTATAATAAACACATTCATAAATCTAGATGATACAACAATTGGTATAAATAATTTAAGTATAAATAAACTAATTATCATAAAAATAGCGCTAAATATAATATAACCAAGTTCTTTAAAAGTAGATTTATAGTTAATTTTAAACCTTTTATATAGTGCAAACATACAAATAATAAAGGAGGCAAAATATCCTATAATTGTTGCCGTTATGGAACCATAATAGGCAGGAATATTAATCATATCAAAATAAATCATCAATCTTGTATTAAGAAGAGCTTTTAAAACTATACCACAAAATAGGCTTATAAATACTGTTTTATAATCTTTTAATACTTGTACTATAGTTACAACAGTTGTGTAAGCAGACATAAAAAGTGCAATATAAACAAAGTATGTAAAAACTTTTGCCCCATATTTGCTAGAGCCATAAAATACATTCCAAACAGGAGATGCAAGTATGCTAAGACCTATAGTCATAGGAATTGTTAAAAATAATAAAACCTGAAATGTTTGATTAACTTTATGATTAATATCTTTATTATCACCAATAACAAAGCTTGATGTCAAATTAGGAATTAGACTAACAATTACTCCTGTTGAAACAGAAGATATTATCATATTAAACTTATTACCCCATGTTGAAATAATGCTCATTATACTTTCAGCATCTTTTGTAGAATAATGAAGGCTTTCACCCAAAGTTTTAACTACTGTAGTCATATCAACAAAATCATATAAAGATTTAAATACATCTATCATTATAAATGGCAAAGAATACCAAAATATTTTTTTTAAAATATCTTTATTAGTAATTTTAGGTTCTTTTACTTTTAATGTTTTTTCATGTAAAACTTTTTTATTTTTACGCACAATATCTAATAAATAAAAGTAAGAAACTAAGGCGCCAGCTGTTGCCCCAAATACTGCGATACCAACAGCAGTAGCAATAGATTTCTTAAAAACATATATAGTTATAAAACTACCAAAAATAATTATAAATACTCTAACTATCTGTTCAATAACATTTGAAATAGAACTAGGCGTAAGGTATTTATGTCCTTCTAAATAACCTCTATAAATACTTAAAAGAGGGACTACAATAATAGCAGTTGAAATAATTCTAATTACAAAAGTAACATCTTCTATAGTATTACCACCTTCTAAATTACCTAAAACTGCATGGGCAATATTAGGGGCAAATAAAAATAATACTATAAAAGCTATGAGACCTAATAATACGGATATATCTTTGCCAATTTTAAATGATCTTTCTTTAGCATTATAATATCCCATAGTCTGATATTCACTAATAATTTTACTGATAGCTAGAGGAATACCGGCACTTGACATTCCTAGAAAAAGAGAATATAAAGTATACGCATAACCATAAAGTGCTCCACCTTGTTCTTTAACAACAGCATGAAAAGGAATAACATATATTATTCCTAATACTTTACTAATTACAATTCCAAGAGTAGAAATAAAAGCCCCTTGTAAAAATGTATTCTTAACTAATATTTTTTTATCTTCGGTATTATTGTTTTTCTTCTTCATTAATTAAATCACATCCTAAAAATACTTATTTTATAAATATTCACAATACAAATTATATAATAAGTTAATTTATAAAACAAGTAAACAAGAAAAATTATGTTTATACTAGATACCATGATTTATTTTCTATAAACAATCATAGCAGAAAAACAATATATTTGTTCTTCACTATAAACTGAAGCACTTACTTGAAATTTTATATCAATAAGTTCACCCGTCATTTCATCTAAAAAAGAATTAATACTATTTTGTAGATCTGTTTCGCTTTCTTCATCGAAGATTTTAACTTTCATTATTTTCACCAAGAATATTATAAAAAAAAATTTCCACAAAAATTGTTGAAAATTTTTCTATTAAGTTATAATACCAAGAAGCATATTAATTTTAATATTTAATTTACTTAACTAATTTCTTATAATATTCTATTTTATCATCTAGAAAATACATTTGATCTTCTACACGATTTAAATTAAATTCAAACCATTTATCCCAATTATCTTGATTTGGATCTACAACTATATTACAAATCAAATTGCGGTATTTATCTCTATATGGGAAGTATGATTTAGTACCATATAAAATAGGTGTATCTATAATATTATCAAAATTATTCCTAGTAAGCTGATATAATTTCATATTTTGCAAAATTCTTGCATATCTAGTATTACCATCATCAAATATCTGTAAACATGCTACTAAAGCATGAATAATTTGTGACTTTAAAAATATATGTTCATCATAACAATCAGAATTATAAAATTTAACTATATTATTAATTGCTTCATTAATATCAGTATAAGGAATACTAAAATATGTAATTTTTATTTTTCCGTTAACATTTTTGCAAACGAAAGAATCATTATTTACCCTATAATCATTATTAGCATATTTTTGATTTTTTGTACCTCTTAGTAAAATTTTATGTCCTTTAATAAAGCAATCTCTAGATAAAGTTGATGTTGAATTTTGCAATAAATAATCTATACAATTTTCTCCAACTTGTTCTAAATATAGTGCAGAAATAAAAGCATCTTCATATTCAAAAGATTGATTATCAATAATTTCAGCATATTTAATAATTTTTAAAAATGCTTTTTCTTCTTCACTAGACATACTCTTAACATTAGAGAAATATTGTTTATACATAGTCATAGTATATTGTTCATGATCTAAAACATAATCAGAAAATTTAAGATTATTTATCGCATCAAAGATTTTTAAGTTTGCAACAGGAATAGTACCACTATTTCTTAAGACTTCAATATCATTAGTACCCATACAATCTCCCCCCTTATGGTTGTTTAATTATATCATAGTATATGATAAAAATCAAGAAAAACTCATATTTTTTTATTTAATCTATGATTAATTTATGATAATGTCTTAAGTGTTAACTTTTAAAAATGTCTCAAATGTAATATATAATAAGTCACT
>CANQWY010000075.1 GCA_947627675.1 uncultured Bacilli bacterium | reverse complement strand
TTGTCAAGAAGGAAATTGGAATAATTTTAAATACGCGATCTCCATAAAATTGTGTCTAAAAACTTGACATAAATCCACGAAAAAAAGAACCAAAAGGCGAAGAGAGAGGGAAAGGAAGGCGTGGAAAGGAAAGGAAAACCATCATCTATGGTATATAATAATAAAATATAAAAAATAAAAAAGAAAGAAGTAAAAAAATGCAGAAAAAGGATTTTTTAATTATCAAAAACAAAAAGGTTATTTTAAAAATTATTTTGATTAGAAAATAATATTATAAAAAGTATAGCTTAAATTCCGAATTTTCATTAAATTTTAATCCTTTTTTTTATTAAAAAATAATCCGAATTTTTATTAAAATAATTGTTAAATATTATTAAATATGGTAAACTAAATAAAAAAGAAGGGATTATTATGGAAAGATATTTACCAAGAATTATTGATGATATTATTGATAAAAAATTAAAAACAGTCGGAGCTATATTGATTGAAGGACCTAAATGGTGTGGAAAATCCACTACTGGAAAAAAACATGTTAAATCAATAGTAGAATTTCAAGATGTCGATAAAAAGAACTATTATGATAACATTAATAATACAAGACCCTCAATGTTTTTAGATGAAGAAAAGCCATTAATGATAGATGAGTGGCAAATGTATCCAGTTGTTTGGGATGCTATAAGAAATGATGTTGATAAAACAGGGAAACAAGGCCAATATATATTAACAGGTTCAGCTAGACCAATAGAAGGAAGTATAACTCACACTGGTACTGGAAGAATAGCTAGAATATTAATGCGTCCGATGAGCTTGTATGAATCTGGTGATTCTGACGGAAAAATAAGTTTAAATGATTTATTTAAAGGTGAAGTTCAAACAAATGTTAAAAGTAAATTCAAATTTGATGATATTATCAAATGTATAATAAGAGGAGGTTGGCCATTAACCTTATTTTTAGAAGATCAAAATGAAGTTGCTAAAAATTATTTTCAAAGCTTAACTCATGAAGGAATTAAAAATGATAGTGTAATAGAATATAATAGTGATAGATTGTCTAAAGTTATTAAATCTTTAGCCAGAAATATTTCTTCAATAACTAATATATCTACTATTGAAGAAGATGTTAAAGCTAATAGCGAAACATTTTCAAGAAATTTACTAGAAAATTACATAAAAACTTTAAAAGACTTATACATCTTAGAAAATGTTCCAGCTTGGAATGGCAAAATAAGATCAAAAATAGCCATTAGAACCAAAGAAAAAATACAATTTGTTGATCCATCGTTGGCTTGTGTTTCCTTAGGGGCTACTGAAGAAAGTTTAAAAAAAGATTTAAATACTTTAGGACTTTTGTTTGAATCTTTGTGTATAAGAGATTTAAGAATATATGCCGATTCAATCGATGGTAAAGTATATTATTATCGTGATGAAACAGGGCTTGAAGTAGATGCTATTATTGAACTTCAAAATGGTGACTGGGGTGCCATTGAAATTAAATTAGGTGAAGGATATATAAAAGAAGCTGAAGAAAATTTATTGAAATTTAAAAATAAAGTAGATGTTGAAAAAATAGGAGAGCCAAAATTTTTAGGTATAATTTCCAGTACCGAATATTCATATCGAACAGAAAATGGAATATATGTTATATCAATTGGTAATCTAAAAAATTAGAATTAGCAGTAGTTGGAGCAACATTTGCCTACTTTTCAGTAACAACTCAAGGCAATGTAACACAAACTACAGTAAGTGGTAGTACAGGCAAAATACCAACAGTAACATTAAGTAGTACAGATACAGAATTACATTTGGATGTAACAGCAACTGATATGGCAGAAGATAGTGCTGGAAGTTATTGGGCACAAAAAACTGCTGGACGTTCAGCAAGTGAATTTAAAGCAGAAATCTTTAAAGTTGCTGTAACAGAAGGAGATCAATCAACATCATATGCATGTACTGGTAATGTAAAAGTTACATTAACAGCAACAGAAGGTACAATGGGTGAAGTATTACAAGAAGGAGATGCTAAATTACACTTATATGGTTTAGCAGGTACAGATGTAGATACACCAATAGATTTAAAAAGTGGTTTAACAGAAAATACTGTTACCAAACCTTTTAGTTTTGATATTACTGGAAATACTGATAAAACAATAACAGCTTCAGTAGAGTTAATTAATAAATCCACAACACAAAATCACTTAGCTGATAAAGAATTAGAAGTTAAAATTGATGTTGAAGGAACACAATGTGCTATTAAACCTGCAGACTAAGAGAAGAGTAAAATCTTCTTTTTTTAGAAAAGAGAGAAAAAAAGGAAAAGAAGGAACCCCATATGCGAAAAAAAGAACCAAAAGGCGATGAGAAGGCGAAAAAAAGGCAGTGAAAGGAAAGGAAAACCATCATCTATAGTATATAATAATAAAAATAAAAAATAAAAAAGAATAAAAAATTATTAATTATAAAAAGTAAAGAATTCCAAAAGTATGCTAAAATTAAAAGTTATGGAATTATTTTTCCAAAACTTGATTTAAAATATTTTATGAAGTATAATTATATAAAGGAGAAATTTTAATGATAGAACGTGAAGAATATTTAAATGAATTGATGAGTTTTAAAGATCAAGATTTAATCAAAGTAGTAACTGGTATAAGAAGATGTGGCAAATCTACATTATTAAAAATGTATATTAAAAAATTAAAAGAAATGGGGATAAAAGAAGAGCAAATAATCGATATCAATTTAGAAGATCCCGACTTAAATTTTGAAAGTTATAAAGAATTATATGATTTTATTAAAGAAAAAATCAAAACTAAGAAAAAATATTACATTTTTCTAGACGAAGTTCAAAACGTTCCCAACTTCCAAAAAGCTGTAGATGGTTTATATATTAAGAAAAATATTGATTTATATATAACTGGTTCCAATGCTTATTTATTGTCAGGTGAATTAGCTACACTTTTATCAGGAAGATATGTGGAAATAAAAATGTTACCATTATCTTTTAAAGAATTTAAAAAAGCATTTAATGAAAAAAATGATATTAATCGTTTATTTTTAGAGTATATGAAATTTGGAGGAATGCCAGGTAATATAAATATAATTAAAAAAGATCTAAATAATTTAGACAAATATTTAGATGGAATTTTTTCCACAGTTATTTATAAAGATATAATGATGAGAAATAATATTAATGATAAAATATTATTAGAAAATATTATTAAATTTATTTTTGATAATATAGGTAGTTCATTATCGGTAAAAAAAATAAGCGACACATTAGTAAGCAAAGGAATAAGTACTAATAATCATACGGTTTTAAATTATATTAATGCCTTTTTAGAAAGTTATTTATTTTATAAAGTAGATAGATTTGATGTAAAAGGTAAAAATTTATTAGTAAGAGATTATAAATATTATGCAGTGGATACAGGATTAAGAAGTTATTTACTTGGAAAAAAAGCCGATAGTGATATGGGACATATATTAGAAAATATAGTTTATTTAGAGTTGTTACGTAGAGGATATAAGGTTTATGTTGGCAGAGTGGATGATTTAGAAATTGATTTTGTAGCTGAAAATAGAGATGGTTTAAAATATTATCAAGTATCATTATCAGTAAGAGATAAAAAAGTTTTAGAAAGAGAATTAAGATCATTAGAAAAAACTGGCGATCACTATCCAAAATATCTTTTAACATTAGATATGGATTTAGAAGCCGATTATAATGGCATAATAAAGAAAAATGTAGTAGACTGGTTATTGGAAAAGTAAGTTTGCCTACTTTTCAGTAACAGTTGACGATAAAAGTTATTCTCAAACAACAGTAACAGGAAGAACCGGAAAAATACCAACAATAACATTAAGTGATGAAAAGCCTAATTTATATCTTAAAGTTAGTACTACAGAAATGGCTCAAGAAAAGCAAAATACAAAATATTATGCCGTAGATTCATGTAATAGTGACACGTCATGTAACTCATCTGGTTCTGAAATAGATCATAGTATAATAAAAATTGCAGTTGATGGAGGAGATACTGATACAACATATTCATGTACAGGAACAGTAACAATAACTGCTTCAGGTACATTGTATGAAGATACTACAGAAGATCTTCAAACAGGAGATGTAACATTAGTTATAAAGAATTTAAGTACTGATACTGCAACAGATACTATTGACTTAGTTAGTTTTAGACAAAGTTCAGGAACAATAACAAGACCTTTAAAATTTGATATTGTTGGTAATGATAGTAAAGAAGTAACAGCATCACTATACTTAGAAAATACTGAGAACGATCAAAATAAGCTTGCTGGAAAAGAATTGAATTTGACAATAAAAGCATCAAATGTACAATGCCCAATAAAACAAGCTGATTAAAGACTAAGAGAAGAGTAAAATCTTCTTTTTTTAGAAAAGAGAGAAAAAAAGGAAAAGAAGGAACCCCATATGCGAAAAAAAGAACCAAAAGGCGAAGAGAGAGGGAAAGGAAGGCGTGGAAAGGAAAGGAAAACCATCATCTATGGTATATAATAATAAAATATAAAAAAATAAAATAAAGAAATTCAAATATTGGAAAATGAAGAATATTTATATGAATTTATGAGTTTAAAAATCAAAATTTAATAAAAGTATTAGTTGGTATGAAAAGATGTAGCAACTCTCCTTTAAAAAAATATATTGAAAAATTATATAAGTTATCGACCATTTTTGATGCATATATATTCAAAAGTGGTCGATAACTTGCATAATTTACTATAATAGTTTATAATTATATTAGGTGATATATCATGGAAAAAATATATAAAAGAGAAGGATATCTAAATAAAATAAGAGGATTTTATCATGATACGATGATCAAAGTTATAACTGGAATAAGAAGATGTGGTAAATCATTTTTATTAAAATCTATTATCGATGATTTAAAAAGTGAAGGCATTTTAGATAAAGATATTATCTATATTGAATTAGATAAAAAAGAATATAAAGATATTAAAGAACCAAAAGAATTAGAAAAAGTGATTGATGAATTAGTTTTAGATAATGATTTTAAATACTTATTTTTAGATGAAATAGAAAATATAAAAGGTTTTGAAATTTTAATTAATGCTTATAGAGAAACTGGGAATTTTTCAATATTTTTGACTGGTTCAAATTCTTATTTATTAAGTGGTGAATTGATAACTAAACTAACTGGTAGATATATTGAAATAGAAATGTTACCATTAAATTTTTATGAATATGTAGATATGAAAAGATATTTAGGCAAAGAAGTAAATACTAATATTTATTTAGAATTTGAAAATTATCTAAGAAGTGGTGGTTTTCCTGGAGCATTAAAATATAATTCTTATGAAGATATTTTATTATATACTAGTAATGTTATTAATCAAATATTTGAAAAAGACATTAAAGGACATCGCAAAATTAAAAATAAAGCTTTATTTGAATTAATCCAAAAATTTATTATAAATAATTTTGGGGCAGTTATTTCTGTAGGCAGTATTTATGATTATTTAACTAAGAAAGAAAAAATAGAAGTTGATAGAAGAACTATTAACAATTATATTGAAATATTAGAAAATGCCAAAATTATTTACTCATGTGATTTATTTGATATTAAATCTAAAAAAATATTTAAAGGAGATAAAAAGTATTACTTAGCAGATTTAAGTATATATTTTGCTTTAAATACAGATAATAGAATAAATTACGGACCAGTATTAGAAAATATTTTATATCTTTATTTAGTTAGTAAAAATTATAAATTAAGTGTTGGTAAAATAGGTAACTTAGAATGTGATTTTATTGCTAGAAAAAGAAATGATAATTATTATTATCTTCAAGTATCTAAAAATATTGATAATCAAAGTACTGAAGAAAGAGAATATAAACCATTTTATTTAATAAAAGATATGTATCCTAGATATTTATTTGTATTAGATTTTATTTTACAAAAAAATGTTAATGGTATAAAAAATGTTAATATAGTAGATTTTATTTATAATAATGAAGAATTAATATAACAAATTAGGAGCAACATTTGCCTACTTTTCAGTAACTTTAAGTGAAACAACTAATACAACAACAGTAACAGGTCAAACTCCAAC
>CANQWY010000074.1 GCA_947627675.1 uncultured Bacilli bacterium | reverse complement strand
GAAACTTCTAATCAGGGTTCTTTTTCTTTACCTAAAAATATAGAAAATCTTGTGTTTAATGAAGAGTTTTATGATCAATTTAAATATGAAGATAGGACTAAAATCACAGAAAATATCGAAGAATTAAAAAGACAAAAAGAAAAATTAAAACCTTCGGAAAATGATTTAGACTGGGATAAAAATTTTGAAATAAATCAAAAAATTCGTGCTATAAAAAAAGGTTATGACAATATTTATGATATGCTTATTGGAGAAGAAAAAAGCAGAATAATTGAAGATTACAAATATAATCCTGGGAAATATGAGAAATTTTTAGAAGATAACAATAAAAAAATTGAAAAAGAAAAGAAGTTACAAAAAGAAATAGAGGAAGCAACACCGTTAAAAAGAGCTCAATACAAAGTAATACAAGAAAATAATCCAATGTTTGATGATGAGCATGTAGGAATAAGATCTCCAGCAGATATAAAAACCTTTGATGAAATTATAGACGATGAAGAAAGTTTTACGTGGGGAGATTATACAAAGGAAGACGCACAAAAAGATTTAAAACGAGGAAAAGTAGTTATTTATTCATCATATCCTATTAAGCAAGGAGTATTCGTATCTACTTCAAGGATACAAGCACAAGAGTATGCAGGAGGGGAAGGACATAAGGTTTATTCAAAAGAAGTATCATTAAATAGAGTTGCATGGATAAATGGAGATGAAGGACAATATGCAAAGGTAGAAAATAATAAATATTCTAAAAACAACGAATCATGGCAAGAATATTTAGACAACAATTTTAAATCAAAAGGAACAAGAACTGATTTACAAGCAATAAGACTACCAACCAAAGAAAATATAGAAAAAGTAAATCAAAACAAAAATATACCGTTAAGCCAGAACGTTCAACAGGAAAGTGCTCAAAAAGAGCCTAATGTTCCATTAAGTAAAAAAGGAGAGCTAGAAAAATATAACAATTATAAGAAAAACATAATTAAAGGAAAAGAAAAACAAATAAATAATTTGATAGCTTATAAAAATGATAGCATAAGGAATATAGAAAACAAAATTGCAGAAAAACAGCAAAAGCTTGAAGCGAAAAAGAATAAAGATACTAATATTGCATCAACGATAAAAGTACAAATAGAAAACTTGAAAGCACAAAAAAATAAAATAGAAAATCTTTATAATGAGAAAATAGATAAAACTAATTCAAAAATAAATAAAGAAAAAATAGAGCTCGAAACAAGAAATATGATGAAAAAATCAGCAAGAGAGATAATTGGAGCAGAGATAAAACCTTTAACGCAGGATTTAACAAAATATAAAGATAAAAAAGCAGGAATTTTATTCAATAGAGAGACTGCACAAAGGAATATAGATGATATAGTATCAGATAAAGAGCTAGCTACAGCTATCAAAGAAACGATATTTGACCCAATACAAAAACATCAAGCACAAAAAAATAGAGATATTAACAGTTATTATGATAAAATAAATAAGTTGGAACTAAACAAGAATAGAAAGTATGAATATACGCCAGAAGGAGAGACTAAACCTATTAAGGTAGATGAAGCTACACTTGCACAACTTTTAATAGAAAAAAAGATTACAAATGCAGACTTAGTAAAATATGGTTTTAATCAAAAGGGAATAGATAAAATTAACAAAACCGCAAATACATTTACAGAAATACTTGATGAACTATATAACCAGATGAATAACGAGCAAGTAAAATTTGGTTATACTCCAATAGGAAAAATAGAAAACTATTTCCCTCATTTCTTTGAAAATAAACCAGATAGCCTTTTAGGTAAAATTGCTAGCTATATTGGAATAGATATAACTAATAAGGAATTGCCAACTGAAATAGCAGGAAGAACCGATACTTTTAAGCCAGGAAAAACCTGGAATAGTAATACATTAAAAAGAAGGACAAACAAAACAGATTATGATGCTTTAACAGCAATGGAAAAATACATACAAGGGGCAACTGATATCATATATACAACAGAAGACATACAAAAACTCAGAGAATACGGAAGGCAAATAAGATATCAATATTCTGACAAAGGTATTCAACAACAAATAGATAATATAACAAATAATATAGAGTTGACTCAAGAAGCAAAAGATGCAGGAATAGAAGGAATTTTTAAAAACACAGAGAGTGAACTTTCAAATTTTGTTACATGGTTAGACGATTATACAAATATGTTAGCAGGAAAGAAGGCTTTTTCAGATAGAAACATGGAGCGACAAATAGGGAGAAACTTATATAGTAGTATGTCTGGCATAGAAAGCAGAATCGCAGCCAACACAATAGGAGGAAATTTAAGTGTATCTTTAACAAACTTTGCTCCATTATTCCAGTCGATGGGAACTACAAATGTAGGACATGTATTAACAGGGATGCTACAAACAGCAAAGAATGATATAAAAGGAATTGTTGGAAACAAAGATATATCATTTACAGATAATTCTACGTTTTTAACAAATAGATTTGAAACAGATTCGATATCTAGAAGGACCTTTTCGCAAAAAGCATCTGATGTTTTATCTATACCGATGAATGCTATTGATGAATTTGTTTCTGAAAGCATAGTAAGGGCTAAATATTTAGAAAATATAGACAAAGGTATGACAGAGGAAAAAGCTTTAGATTTAGCTGACAAATATACTGCAAAATTAATGGCAGATAGAAGTAAAGGAGCATTACCAGTTGTCTTTAATTCAAAAAATCCTATGTCAAAATTATTAACGATGTTTCAAGTTGAGCCTAACAACATAGTAAGTAATTATTTTAAAGACATGCCAAGGGACGCTGGTAGTAAAGGACAGCTTGTATATCAAGCAACTAAACTAATGGTTGCATCTTGGGCTTTTAATAGCTTGATAATGGCTGTAAGGGGAGGAAATGAAGTATTGCCAGACCCTATTAGATGGATATCATATTTAATTAAAGGTATCCTTGGAGATGATGATGACGAAAAAGAAAAAGCAATGAAAGATTTGTCTGAATCAATAACAGGTAATGTACCATTCTTAAGTAATTTAGCGGGCTTTATTGGAATGGAAGACATAGGAAGAGTACCAATTTCTAATGCAATGCCTGATGTTGGGAATTTGGTAAAATTAACAGATAAGGAAGCGGATAGTCAGTATAAAAAACAATTAGCATTAAAAGAAATTTCTAAACCATTGCTATATTTGGGCTTGCCGGCAGGAGGAGCTCAGCTTAAAAAGACAATAGAAGGTATTACAACTGTAAAAGAAGGAGGAAGTTATACTAAAAATAAAAAAGGAGAGACAATATTACAATTTCCAGTAGAAAATCCAGATTTATCAGATTATTTAAAAGGTGGAATATTTGGAAAATATGCGTCAGATGAAGCTAAAGAATATACAAATCGAAATTTCAAATCCTTAAATGCGAAACAAACAAAAATGTATAAAGAATCAGGTGTGCCTTATAAAGATTTGCTAGATTATATAGACAAGACTTCAAAAGAAGGAAGCAACAAAAAAGAAGATAAAATAAAATATATTAAAGACAAGAATATGTCTGATGAACAAAAATGGGGCATATATACAAATGACATATTAAGTGATACAGAAAGAGAAAAGGATGGAGGCTCACAACTAAAAGATGCAGAGTATATAGTTTCTAATGGTGTAGAAAAGGGAGATTTTATAGAAATATATAATAAGGCACAAGAAAACAATTTAGATATTCCAACAGCAGAAGAATATAAGGAAATGAAACAAAAAGGAATCAGTTTAAAGAACTATGTTGATTATAAAGTAAAAATAAAACGAGAAACGGAAGAAAAAAGGAAAACTGGAGAACTTAAAGAAACACAAGATTTGAAAAACACAGAGAAAACAAAAATATTGTTAAACAGCAATTATTCAAACTCTGAAAAACTTGCCATATACAAAGAATATGTTGGAACACAAGACAAAAAAGTTCAATTAATAGAAAAGTTAGACTTTCCTATAGAGGGATATTTAGACTACAAAATACATGAATTTGCAAATGACAAAGATGCAGATGGAGAAACTATATCAGGAACCAAAAGACAAAAAGTGGCAGAATATTTACAAAACATAGATGAAAACCAATTGCCAGTTGAATATAAAAAGATAATTGCTAAAATAGAAAATATAAATGATTTTGATAAAGATATAGTTTCGTTCGTTCAAGAGAAAGATTTGTCATTTGACGATAAGAAAGAAATACTAGAAATTATTGGACTTAAAGTAGATAAAAACGGAAGGGTACAAACAACTTCTATGATACCAATTAAGAAATTTTTGTAGTTAATGTAGACAAAAATAATCTCAAATGCTATACTATTCTCAAAGGGGGTTACATTATGGAAATAGATATAAGCAGTATAGCTATAAACTTAGTTGTTACGGTGCTTGTGTATGAATTTTACCCTATAATTCAAAGGTTTATTTTAAACAAAACATATGAAGAAAAACAGGCAAAAAAGTTAGCTACGATAAATACAATAGTAGTTTATATTTTGCTTACAGTGTATTTAATAGGGTTTACAGACCAAAATAGGATTGCAAATCCGGCACCGGCATTACTATATGGATATATAGCATATTTAATACTTAAAAAGAAACACGAAGAAAAAATAGGACAGGAAGAAGATGAAGACTTGAAAAACTTAATTGAAAATTTATCTAAAGACAAAAGTACCAACGCATAGATTGGTGCTTTTTTATTGGAGGTAAACATGGAATATAATATAAAACCAACAAAGCCACCCAGACAAGAGGGTGGCTTTCCTCAAACTATTCCGCAGTTGATTCAAAAATATAAATTGGATTCAATGTGGGAAGAAATTACGAAAACAGTAAAGGACATTATTCAACAAGAGCTAGGGCAAAAAGCTCTTAAAGGTACATCTCTAACGGTAAAAGGAACAGACGGAGAAGAAGGGTTTATTCAAGTTTTAGACAAAGAAGATAAACCTATTGTTGAGATTAACAACAGCGGTGTAGAAGTAGGGGAAGGAAAGACAATAACAGAAGGTGGAAGCGAAGTAAGTAAAAGTGTTGAATGGGAAGATGTGAAAAACAAACCTAATGTATTTAAACCAGAAACACATACACATACAAAATCTGAAATAAGTGATTTTGCTCATACACACAGCGAATATAAACTAAAAGATGATTTCGCAGTTATAGAAGTTGAAGACCCAAGTGCAGAAATTCCTCAGCCATATCCAGAAGGATTTAATATGTCAAATTGTACGGTTGTATGTATAATGTTTAAGTCTCGAATTGACGAAAATACATACAGTGTTTGGCAGTTTGACAACGAAAATACTTGTTATGTCAATTTGCGCACTGATCAAATTGGGATTTCTTCGAAAGGGCTAGGTGGCATTTATAGAATTGTATTAATGAAAATTGAATAGATAGAAAGGAGAAGATTATGGATTTAGAATTTACAAGAGGCGATACGCAAGTATTAAGATTTCAATTAAAAGATGCAGAAGACAATTTAATAGAGCTTGGAGAGGGAGATAAGTTATACTTTACAGTCAAGCAAAATGAAAATAGTGAAGAAGCTTTAATTCAAAAACAGTACCCAGAAGACATTGAATATTCTGAAGGGTACTATAATTTTGTCTTAAATTCTGAAGATACATCAGATTTAGCTTATGGAAGTTACCAATATGACATAGAGTTAAAATCTGGAGACTATGTTAAAACATTAGGATTTGGAACAATAACTCTAACTGAAGAAATTACACATAGGGGGAACGAATAATGAAAGAGATAAATGATTTAAAACCTATAGAAGAAGTTGATGTATATTTAAAAGATTTGGAAAAATTACCATTAATAAAAGGCGACAAAGGTGATAAAGGTGACGACGGGAAAACACCTATAAAAGGTATTGATTACTTGACAGAAGAAGAAATATTACAAATAGAAAATGAATTAGCAGGTATGATGGAGGAGTCTATTCCTAAAAACACAAGTCAATTAACCAATGATAGTGATTTCCAAACAGGAGAGCAAGTAAATAAAACTGTAGGAGATGCTATAAAGGGCGTAACACAGTTTGATTATCAAGTAGTTGACCAATTGCCAGAAACAGGCAAAAAAGGAACTATATACTTAATTGCAAA
>CANQWY010000073.1 GCA_947627675.1 uncultured Bacilli bacterium | reverse complement strand
AAGAAATAAAAGTATTATAAGGAAAAAGTAGGAGGAAAGAAATGAAAAAAATAAACAACTGTTCTAATGGGGGGGGGGTACTTTAGAAGAACAGTAAATAAAAAAATAATAGTACCCCTAATAGGAATAATAACGTTAATAATACTAGTAATAGGAATAAGCTATGCAGCCTTCACCTATAGTGGAATAGGAGCAAAAGAAAACGTAATAACAACAGCAAATATATCAATGGTATATAATGAAGGAGAAAACGGAATAACATTAGAAAATGCTATACCAATGGAAGATGAAGTAGGAAAAAAGTTAATAGATGAAAATCAAATATTTGATTTCACAGTAAATATAAATATTGTCGGAAAAACAGCAATAGCCTATGAAGTAACAGCAGAAAAAGATAATAATTCAACGTTACAAGATAATGAAGTAAGAATCTATTTAGAAAAGTCAAATGAAGCTGATAATTATAAAGAAATATTAGAACCAAATAAATATATCCCACTAACAGAAGAAGATGAATTTGGAGCAAAAGCAGGAGAAATGGTACTAGATACAGGAAGTACGATAGAAACAACAACATATTACTACCGCTTAAGAATGTGGGTAAGTAAAGAGTACCAATTAGGAAGTGAAGCAAAACACTTTACCATAAAAGTAAATGTGTATGGAAGTGATGGCAAAGTAACATTAAATAAACCAACAGCACCAACAATAACAGGAGGAAGCGAAGAATACGCGTTAGAACGTACTATAAAAGTTTCAGAAGAAGCAAAATTAGCAAGTGGTATATCTAAATACCAATATTATCTAACAAAAGATAAAGATCAACTAACAGGAGGAACTTGGAAAGATATAGAAAGTGATGATAAAAGCATAACAATATCAGAAAAAGGAACACAATATGTATATTTTAGAGCAATAGGAGAAAATGGTTTAGCAGGAGATGTATCAAATAAAGAGGAAGTAAACATAGGAAAAACATATAATATAACTAATAAAATAGAAAATGGTTCATTTGAAAATGGTACTATTGACAATTTTACCACTCAAGTTAGTAGTAAAATAGAATTAAGTACAGATCTAAAATATTCCGGGAATAATAGTTTAAAGTATATTAGTTCAGAAGAATTTAGCTCAGTAGGATATAAAACGACATTTTCATTAGAGGAAAATCATGTTTATTATGCAACAGAGGCTGTATATATTCTAGATAATTATAGTAATCATGGTCAATTTGATATGGTATCAAGTGGTGGTACAGATGTAACTAATAAACCAGAATATGGAAATGTATATTTAGGATCTTTAAAAATAAAGGAATGGAATAAAATAAGTTTTCATTTTCAATCATCTGAATCATATAGTTATGGATTTCGTTTGAGTTATAGTCTTAGTGGTCTGAAAACTATTTATTTTGATGATATAATGTTTATTGATTTAACAGAAGTATTTGGAAGTGGAAATGAACCAACAAAAGAATACTTAGATAAATACTTAAAATATTTTGATGGTGAATCGACTATTATATATAAAAATGTAACAGGATAATAAAGAATGGTGATTAAAGTCACTGTTTTTTCTTTATATAATAAAAGATAAAGTAATAATACATCAAAACAAGTATTATTATCAGTACTTGGAGTAGCAATTTTGATTGTTGCTGTTGTAGGTATTTCATTCGCTGCTTTTACTTATACTAAGGAAGGTGACACTACTAACACCATTTCTACTGGTACCGTTACTATGACTTACACAGAAGGGCAAAATGGTATAGAAATACAGAATGCTATACCAATGTCAGAGGAAGATGGAAAACAATTAACTGGTGATAAAAATGTCTTTGATTTTACAGTATCTGCCACTATTACTGGTAAGACTACTATTGATTATGAGGTGGTTGCTGTAAAAAATGATCAAAGCACAATACCAGATGAAAATATTAGATTATATCTAGAAGATAGTGATCAAAAAGATACCGGATACACATCAGTATTTGCTCCTAATAAATTTACAGGGACAGACTCTGTATCTTCATATGGAGCACCTGCAGGGACAATGCAACTTGCTCATGGTTCATTTACTAATAATGCTGAGAATGGTGCCCAGACTACAATTACAAAATATTATCGCTTAAGAATGTGGGTTGATAAAGATTATGTATTATCAGATACTTCTAAAACCTATAAAGTTACTGTTAACGTCTATGGTAAAGGTCAAGATTAAGATTGCTACTAAGGTGATTCTTTGTTCTATTATTGATAAAAAGTTATAAGTGTTTTTTATTTAAATTTTTAATTCGACAAAATATTTATCATTATATTGATAGGATAATTATGGTGATAATAGTTATATGAAAAAAAACTTAGTTATTTTGTTTATAGTTATTGTATTAGGTGTTTTAAGTGGTAAAGAAATTTATAATAAGATAAATGATGTATATGCATTAAATAATAGAAACGATAATTATGTATATTTACTCCAACTTGGAGTATATAAAAATAAAGATAGTATGCAACACGATACAGCTGATATTAATAATAAGCTAGTTTTAAAAGAAAATAATAATTATTATGTATATGTTGGAGTTAGTCGAAATAAAGATAACTTAAAAAAAATAAGTTCAATATATAATAAAATGGGCTATAACTTATACTATTATGAGAAAGAAATAGATAGTGAAGAATTTTTAGAAAACTTGGAGCAATTTGATTTATTACTCCTTAATGCCAAGTCTGATTTTGAAGTCGAATCTATAAACTCTGTTATACTATCAAGTTATGAAGAAATGGTCTTAAAAAATAAAAATCCTTAATTTACTTCTAATAATATAATTGGAGGTGTAAAATTTTATGCATGTTAAAGATATTCCAAAAGAGGAAAGGCCAAGAGAAAGATTTTTAAAAGTTGGTGTTAGTAATTTAACTAATCAAGAATTACTATCAATTTTAATAAAGACTGGCACAAAAAAATACAGTGCTATGGATTTGGCTTTAAAAATTTTAAACGAGATTGGAAACATTAAAATTTTAAAAGATGTAAATGTTAGTAAACTTATGAATATTGAAGGAATAGGAATCGTTAAAGCGATTGAAATATCTACTGCTATTGAACTTGGGAAAAGAATATATTTTAATAGTCCTAACCATAAAGAAAAGTTAATAAATGCGAATGAAATATATAATAGTTGTAAATATTTATTTGTAGGTAAAATGCAAGAAGAATTTTATTGCTTATATTTTAATAATAAACAAGAATTAATAGAAAGGAAATTACTTTTTATGGGAACAATTAATAGAAGTGTTGTCCATCCAAGAGAAATATTTAAGGAAGCCTACTTAACGAGTGCTTCATCAATTGTATGTATACATAATCACCCATCTGGAGATACTAAACCTAGTAGGGAAGATATTATTTTTACAAAAACATTAATTGAAATAGGAAATGTAAATAAAATACCAATAGTTGATCATATTATAGTAGGAGATAATAGTTATTATAGCTTTTATGAAAGTAATAATATTTTTAATCTTTAAGTTGTTCTTTTATAGAATTTATACTATAATATAGTCTAGAAAAAGAGTTGATTATATGTATAGAGATAGAAAAAAAAATAGAAGTAAAAAAATTATAATAATAGTTAGTATTTTTATACTTATTTTAATAGCATCTTTTTATTCTTTAAAATTAGATCGTAATGTAAGTGTTTTTGAGAATGGTTTTAAAAACGTCAGTATTTTTATTCAAAAATGTATAATGTATCCTTTTACAAGCTTGAATGGTGAAAAAGATAAAACATTATCTGATAGTTATCTTATTCAGAAGAATATTAATAGTAGTTTAGAAAAGGAAATAAGAGAATTAAAAGATATTTTAAATTTAAATAAAACTTTTACAGAATATAATGCTATTAATGCTACTGTCTTATCAAGAAATAAAAGTTATTGGTTTAATACTATTACGATTGATAAAGGAAAAAAATCTGGACTAGAAAAAGATATGGCAGTAGTTTCATCATATGGTCTTATTGGCAAAATTACTAAAGTCAGTAATAATTCCAGTGAAATAAAGCTTATAACATCGGATGATTTAAATTATAAAGTATCAGTATCTATTACTACGCCAAGTGGAGACTTATATGCTATTTTAAATGGTTATGATAAAAAAACTAATACAGTCAAAGTTAGTGGTGTAGATAAAAATAGAGAAGTAAAAGAAGGTGACATTGTTTTAACAAGTGGGCTAGGAGGATTATTTCCAAGAGGGATTTATATAGGTACAGTAAGTAAAATAGAGAGTGATAAGTATAATTTAAGTAATATTTTATATATTAAAACAAAGCAAGATTTTTCTAATATTCATTATGTTACAGTTTTAAAGGAGAATAGTTAATGTTGTATATAATTAGTATTTTATCATTACTTTTAGATGGTATTTTAACTAATTATTTACCATATTTAGTAAATGATTTAACCTTATTTACTCCTTTACTTACTGTCGTCTTAATATTTATTATATATCCATTCTTTTATAAAAATAATAAAAATTATTTAATTTATCTATTTATATTAGGAACTATTTATGACTTGTTTTATACTAATTTATTATTTTTTAATGGAATAATTTTTACTTTATTGGGATTCATTACTCTTTCAATATATAAAACTTTTGAAATAACTAAGTTAAGATTAATTTTTTATATTATTTTTATAATATGTTTATATGAATGTAGCTTTGCCTTTTTTATAAAAATATTTAATTTAGTGCCTATTAGTTTAGAGAAATTAATCTATAAAATAGACCATTCTATTATACTTAATGTATTTTATGGGATGATAATGTATTTTATTATAGAAAAAATTACAAAAAATAAAAAAAATAGTAAATTATATAATTTTAAGTCTAAGTTAAGATGAAATTTTAAGTATTTGTAGATAAAATATAAATATTTTGAAACATTTTTTAATTGAATTTTAAAAATTGGTCATTTGGTTTAATACTTATTATGTGTTACATTTTTGGTGGACATTGAAGGAGTTTATTTATTTACTACTTTACCTCGTTTCTTTTAAGTTTTATTAGTTGTTCGTCTCCTTCGATGTTCTTTTTTAATTGTTATTTAACATATATTTTAATGGTGATTATTATGTTAAAAAAAACATATAAAGTTTTTATTTCCATTTTTTTATTAATTTTTAGCTTCTATTATACTAAAGTAGCAGTTGATATTATTAAAAGTAATAATCCTATTATGAAAAATATTAATAAAGAAAAAGAAAATTATGAAGTTGAGGCTGTTAATGCTATTATTAGTGATGATACAATTATTCCAGGTTCAAGCGGTAAGAAAGTTGATATAGATGCTAGTTTTGATAGTATGTTTAGATATGGTGCTTATAATGATAGTTTATATACCTTTGAAGATGAATTACCTACTATTTCATTAAGCGATAATTATGATAAATATATTATTAGTGGAAGAAACGATATTTTAAAAGTTAGTCTTATTTTTACAGTATCTAGGGATGAAGATATTTTGGATTTACTTACAATATTATCTGATAATAATGTTAACGCGACTTTTTTTATAGATGGTCTTTTTATTGAAAATAATAAAAGTCTTGTGAAAAATATGATTGAAGAAGACTATGAGGTTGAGTTACTTAGCTATAATGGTAATTATCAAGAAATATATTTTAAAAATGCTGTTGGAATTTTAAATGAACTAAAAGAAGATAAAAGTAAATTTTGTTTTAGTGATTACAAAAGGTATAAGGTTCTTAATCTTTGCAAAAAGTTAGAATTACACACTGTAGTTCCAAGTATTAATGCTAAGAATTCTCCTTATATTAAAATTAAAAATAATTTAAATGGTGGTTCTATTATTAGAATGAGTAATAATATAGATGAGCTTGAGGTTTCAATTGATTATATAAGGCAAAGAGGATATGAGATAGTTAGACTAGATGAACTTTTAAGTGAATGATAATTTATATATTTTTAAATAAATATAAAATAGATTTTATTTTAAGTGAAAAGTTAAAGTTAGGATAACCTAGCTTTTTTATTTACAAGATTTTATAGGTTAACAATAGTTAAAATAAGGTATTTACAAATACCGGAGGTTAGGTGTAATATGTAAATATAAGAATAGAGCCCTATAATACGACAAAAAAAGAAAAGAAATAAAAGTATTATAAGGGAAAAGTAGGAGGAAAGAAATGAAAAAAATAA
>CANQWY010000072.1 GCA_947627675.1 uncultured Bacilli bacterium | reverse complement strand
AGAAAGTAAATAAAAACGGGTTAAAAATTCCCGTTAATGTTTAGTTTTTTTTAAGACATTTTCAAAAATTATTGACAATTTGGTAAATATTAAAAAATAAAAATAATTATAGAAAATTAGAAAAAATGTGTTAGAATAATTAACTAGGGGATGAGGTTATGAAACAAAGAGAATTATATAATAAACAAAAAAAACTATTTAAACTATATTTTAATAATAATGTTTCTAAAGAAGATAGTATTGATATAAAAGATATAATAACTGTACAAAAAGAATATTATTCAAAATGGCAAAGATTTTATTTTATACTAAGAAAATATTCTAATGAATTTAGACAAATTTCTCAAATTGATAAAATACAATTATTAAATTATAATAATATATCATATTTAATTATAAAAATATATTCTTGGACTTATCTATGTATAGATTTAACTAATGAAAAAATAGTAAATTTTGGTGAAAATATATATCCATTTAATGAAGAGTTTTTTATAGAAAATTTTGATGAAGATAAAAGTGATAATGTAGAAGAATTATACTATTCAATAGAATTTAAACAAAATGGTATTAAAGAATTAATAAATTTTATTGTAGAAAATAAAAATCTATTTTTAAACAGTTCTTGTTTTACTTATAAGATAGAAGATAATAATAGCTTTATGACTTTTTTAAATTTTAGTCTTTTAAAGGGAATTATTACTTTATATTTTGGTAATAAATATATGGATATAGATGATGATGCAACTTATATATACATAGATAATAATTTAAATCAGATTGAAGTTAGTAATAAAAAGGTGTATGTTAATAAATTAAAAAAAATGTGTTCCAAACTAAAAAATATTAAAATACCAATAGATGTAATTCCAAACTTTGTTCTAGATAGTATTAGATATAATAAATTACTAGAAAAAAATAAGATGATGAAATTAACACAATTAGAGTCAATTTAAGTAAAGTAGCTATTAAAGTAGCTATTTTTTTGTTATAATTAATTTATTAAAGTTATAGAAAGTAGGTGATATTATAATGAATAAAATAGAAACTAATTTAAAAGACTGTTATATTTTAGAATTAACAAAGTTTGGAGATAATAGAGGATATTTTGAATCAATAACCAAAGAGGAACTTAATAGTTTAGGATTTAAAGATGTGATGCAAGTAAGTAGATCAAAAAGTGTTAAAGGTACAGTTAGAGGAATGCACTTTCAAAAAAATCCATATTCTCAAGCTAAATGTGTATCATGTATTCAAGGTGCAGTTTTAGATGTTGTTATTGATTTAAGAAAAAACTCTCCATCATATGGTAAATATACAAGTGTTTTATTAACACCTGAAAATGGTAGAATGCTATATGTACCACGTGGATTTGCTCATGGCTTTTTGGCATTAGAGGATGATACAATTTTTGAATATTATGTAGATAATAAATATGCTCCAGATTATGAAGATGGGGTTATATATAATGATTCTGATATAAATATTGATTGGCAATTTGATAAATATAATATAAAAAATCCAAGTTTTAGTGAAAAAGATAAAAAATATAAAAAATTAAAAGATTTGCCTGATTATTTTGAGGAGGTTTTATAATGAAGTTCCTTGTTACTGGAGTTAAAGGACAGTTAGGATATGACATCGTAAAACAGTTAAAAGAACAAAATTATACTGATATCATAGCTCTAGATAAAAGTAATTTAGATATAACAGATAAAGAAAAAGTGTCTAATATTGTTCAAGAAACAAAACCAGATGTAATTTTTCATTGTGCAGCTTATACCAATGTTGATAAAGCAGAAGAAGAGAAAGAATTAGCATATAAGGTAAATGTATTAGGAACTAAAAATATAGTTGATGCGGCAAAAGAAATAGACGCTAAAGTGATTTATATAAGTACTGATTATGTATTTGATGGAGAAAAAGATGGGGTATATGAAATAACTGATAAACCCAATCCATTAAATGTTTATGGACTTACAAAATTTCAGGGTGAAGAAGAAGTAAGAAAATATGAAAAACATTTTATTGTTAGAATTTCTTGGGTCTTTGGTATAAATGGCCGAAATTTTATTAAAACTATGTTAGAGCTTTCAAAAAACAGAGATACTATAAATGTTGTTAGTGATCAAATGGGAAGTCCAACGTATACTGTTGATCTTGCTAAATTACTTATTGAAATTTCTAAAACTGAAAAATATGGAACTTATCATGCTAATAATGAAGGATATTGTAGTTGGGCAGAATTTGCTGATGCTATATTTAAAGTAAATAATATGAATACTAAAGTTAATTATATAAAATCATCTGAATATAAACAATTAGCAAAAAGACCATTAAATTCTAAATTAAGCAAGAAATCATTAATTGAAAATGGCTTTTCTTTGCTTCCAACATGGCAAAACGCCTTAGAAAGATTTAGTAAAGAATTAGAGGAGTGTGAAGAATAATGAAATTTTTAGTAACAGGAGCCTGTGGGTTTATTGGAAGTAATTATGTTCACTATGTAGTGAATAAATATAAAGATGATATGTTTATAGGCTTAGATGCCTTAACTTATGCAGGAAACTATAATAATATAAAGGAATTAGTAAATAAAGAAAACTTTAAATTTGTAAAAGGTGATATAACTGATAGAGAATTTATCTATAAATTATTTGAAAAAGAAAAATTTGATGTAGTAATTAATTTTGCAGCAGAATCACATGTTGATAATTCTATAAAAAATCCTCAAATTTTCTTAAATACTAATATAATTGGTACATCGGTACTTTTAGATGCTTCTAGAATATATAATGTTAAGCGATATCATCAAGTATCAACGGATGAAGTATATGGTGATCTTCCACTAGACAGAAAAGATTTAAAATTTACTGAAGATACACCAATTCGTACATCTAGTCCTTATTCATCTAGTAAGGCAGGTGCAGATTTACTTGTTATGGCTTATTATAGAACATACAATCTTCCAGTTACTATATCTAGGTGTTCAAATAATTATGGTAGGTACCAATTCCCTGAAAAATTAATACCTTTAGTAATTAGTAAAGCTCTTAGAAATGAAAAAATACCAGTTTATGGTAAAGGAGAAAATGTAAGAGATTGGATACATGTAACAGATCATAATATAGGTGTTGATAAAATAGTTAGAGAAGGTAAAGTAGGAGAAATATATAATTTAGGAGGCCACTCAGAAAGAACTAATTTAGAAGTAGTTAAAACTATTTTAAAACAAATGCAAAAAAGCGAGGATCTAATTACTTTTGTCAGTGATAGGCCTGGGCATGATTTAAGATATGCTATTGATTCTACTAAAGCTCTAAAGGAATTGAATTGGGATGTAACTTACACCTTTGAAGAAGGAATAAAAGAAACTGTTAATTGGTATTTAAATAACCAAGATTGGATAAAGAATATTTTAAGCGGAGAATATAAAAATGCCTATAAAGAAGTTAATAAATAATTAATTTTACTAACTTCTTTTTATTATGGTAAAATATTTTTAGGAAGTGACTTAATATGAAGAAAATAATTGTAATAGGCGGAGGAGCTAGTGGTATAGTTGCTGCAATAAAAGCTAAAAATGAAAATAACCAAGTTATTTTATTAGAAAGAAATAGCAACTGTTTAAAAAAAATATTAGTAACTGGCAATGGTAGATGTAATTACTATAATGAAAACCAAGACTTAATTCATTATCATAGTAATAATAACGAATTAATACAAGAACTTATTAATTATCCTAATTTAGAGAAAATGAAAATTTTTTTTAAAAATATAGGGATAATACCTAGAATAAAAAATGGTAATTATTATCCATATTCTAATCAAGCAGTAAGTATTCAAAACGCTTTGATTATTACTGCTAGAGAGCAGAAAATAAAAATAGTTACAGACACTTTTGTTGAAGATATTTTAAATTTAGAAAATTCATTTTTAATAAAGACAAATAATGGAGAATACTATGCCGATAAGATAATAGTATCAACAGGCGGAATGGCAGCACCTAAAACTGGAAGCGATGGTAATTTTTATAAAATATTAAAAAAATTAGGCCATCAAATTATCGAACCATTACCAGCTCTTGTTCAAGTAAATATTAATGGAAACTTTTTAAAACAATGGTCTGGAATAAGAGCAGATGTGTATGTAAAACTATTAGAGGATAATAAAGAAATAAAAGATGAATCTGGAGAAATATTACTAACTAATTATGGCTTAAGCGGAATATGTATAATGCAACTAAGTGGCATTATTGCTAGGGGACTATTCAATAATAAAAAAGAAGAAATTATTATAAATTTTCTTCCCTCTATTGCTAGTAATAGACAAGAATTTATAAAGTTTATGGATGAAAGAAGTAAATTATTACCAAAAAGAAATATTACAGAACTACTAGATACTATTTTAAATTATAAATTAATAAACATTTTAGTTGCCCAAGCGAAGATAAATACAACTAAAAAATGGGAACAACTTACCGATAAAGAAAAAAACACTTTAGCCAAAAACTTTACTCAGTTTATAGTAAATGTTACAAGTACTAATTCGTTTAATAATGCTCAAACAACATCAGGAGGAGTGTTATTAACAGAAATTAATTTAGATAAAATGGAATCTAAAATTATTAAAAATTTATATTTAACAGGAGAAGTTATTGATATTTATGGTGATTGTGGAGGATATAATCTAACCTTTTCTTTTATAAGTGGAATAATAGCAGGAGAAAGTGTAAATGATTAGAATTAGACAAATAGAAATTAATGTATTAAATAATCAAGAGGTATGTTTGATAAAAAAATGTTGTAATATTTTAAAAATAAAAAAGAAAGATATAATTAATTTAAAGATAAATAAAAAATCTATTGATGCTAGACATAAGCCAAATATATTTTATGTATATGAGGTGGATATAGAAGTTGAAGGTGAAAATAAAATACTAAAATATAATAAAAATATTAATGTTATTAAAACTCCTGATGAGAAATATCGTTTCAATATATTAGGAAATAAAACTTTGGATTATAGACCTGTAATAGTAGGGAGTGGCCCAGCTGGACTTTTCTGTAGTTATATTTTAGCAGAAAATGGTTATAAACCATTAATTATTGAAAGAGGAGAAAAAATTGAAGATAGAATATGTACTGTAGAGAGGTTTTGGAAAGAAGGTATTTTAAATAAAAATAGTAACGTGCAATTTGGTGAAGGTGGGGCAGGCACATTTTCAGATGGAAAATTAAATACGTTAGTAAAAGATAAATTAAATAGACAAAAGAAAGTTTTAGAGATATTTGTTGAATGTGGAGCTCCAAAAGAAATTTTATATTTAAACAAACCACATATAGGAACTGACATTCTTAGAAAAGTAATTATTAATATGAGAAATAAATTAATTTCAATGGGAGTAGAATTTAAATATAATTCGACTGTTACAGATTTTATAATAGAAAATAATAGTTTAAAGGAAATAGAAATAAACGGGACAGAGAAGATAAAAACTAATGTTTTAGTTCTTGCCATAGGTCATAGTGCTAGAGATACATTTGAAGTTTTATATAAAAAAAATGTCAACATGCAAAGTAAACCTTTTGCAGTGGGCATTAGAATACAACATCCACAAGATATGATAGGATATGCTCAATATAATGATTTATATAAGATTCTTGAGCCTGCAAGTTATAAATTGACTTATAAGGCAAAAAATAATAGAGGAGTGTATACTTTTTGTATGTGTCCAGGCGGCTATATAGTTAATTCTTCATCAGAATATTCTTATCTTGCTATTAATGGTATGAGTAATTATAAAAGAAATACTAAAAATGCTAACTCAGCTATTATTGTTACTGTAGATTCTAATGATTTTGGTAAATTACCTTTAGATGGACTTAAGTTTCAAAGAAAATTAGAGGAGAAAGCTTATAAGATAGGTTTAGGGAAAATTCCAATTCAAAAATATATTGATTATAAAAATAATAAAAAAACTACAGTACTTGGAAATATAGATAATATAGCTAAAGGTAAGTGTAATTTTTCTAATGTTAGAGCTATCTTTAAAGAGGAAATTAATAATAGTATAATAGAAGCTATAGAATATTTTGATACTAAAATACCTGGTTTTGCTAGAGATGATAGTATAATAGCAGCTGTTGAATCTAGAACTTCATCGCCTATAAAAATTATAAGAGATATAAATGGAGAGAGTAATATAAAAGGAATTTATCCGTGTGGTGAAGGTGCTGGATATGCTGGTGGAATAACTTCAGCAGCAGTAGATGGAATTCTTCAGGCAGAGAATATTGCTAAAATTTACAAAAGTTGACAAGTTAACAAATAGTTAAAAATAAGGTATTTACAAATACCGGAAGTTAGGTGTAATATGTAAATATAAGAATA
>CANQWY010000071.1 GCA_947627675.1 uncultured Bacilli bacterium | reverse complement strand
AAATTAGGTACAATAATTTTATAGCACATCTTTTCGTATACTCAAGATGTGCCATAAAATGCTTTACATTATAACATATTTTTATCTTATTTGTATGCATTATATATATTTTTTTATTATATCGGTTATAATCTCATATCCTTTATCAGATATATGTAATCCATCTTCACTATATTCTTCTTTTAATTTACCATTATCATTTTTTAATGATGAATTTATATCTATGTATGTTATATCTTCATTTTTGCATAATTGTTCTATCTTTTCGTTTGTCCTATCTATTTTGTCATTTGATCTTATACCAGCATTAGACTGTTTTACTTCATTATTTGTTGGATATATGCTTTCTACGTATATGGCAGCATTTTTTCTATTTGATTTTATATTATCAACAATTTTTGAAATATTATCTACTATTTCATCTGGCGATTTTTCCCATGCTATATCATTAGTTCCAATTAGCAAAAAAACTTTAGATGGATTATACCTATATACTCTATCTTCCATATTATCTAGTATATTTGACGTTAAATTTCCCTCTTCGCCACTATTTACTATATGTTTATTTTTATAATACTTATTTAGGTCATACCTATGAGTAATTGAATCGCCCAAAAATAAAATATTCTCTGATACAATCTGCTTTATTTTAGTTTTAGTCACTATTTTTACTTTGTTATGATTAAAAGTTACAAAATGATATATAGCATAACTATTAAATAACAAGCTTATAATTAATAAAATTATAGTTATTATATATTTAGATGATTTTGTTTTTTCTATTTTCTTTTTGCTATATATATTTTCATTTTTTACAACTCTAGTTTGTTTTTTACTACTAGGTGATTGATTTTTATTATTTGATGGCATTTTATCAACTCCTAAAATCCTTATTAAGTATATCATTATCTTTAATTTTTTTAAATATGTTAAATATATATTACAATCTAATTTTTTTATTATTGACAATTTAATTTACATTTTTTATTGTAAATAAAAAATCTCAAAAGAGACTTTATTTTTTATAAAAATCAATATTATTGGATATATTTTATTATTTTTATGTCTTAATCACAATTTTAACATATAACCAATTTACTTATAATTTTAGTATAATTATTTATATAGATTAATCCCTTCCAAAACCTGTGAAAGATAACATTAATCCACCACACATATTAGCTGAATTTTCATGATATCCATACTCTCCAAAAGTAAAGAAACATATAAATGGAACTCCTTTTGCTTCTTTAAGTAATTGCTTATGAACTTCTGGAAGCCTTTCACCTATCCCAAGTTTTCTGCCACCACAATGCACTAACATATAGGCAGCTGGTTCTGTTGTTAACTCTTTTCTAACTTTTTTGAGATTCTCGCCTGTCGAATTAATTAATTCATCAACTGTTGTTTCTAGTAATATAATAGTAGTATTCTCTGTTAATTTACTACCTATATTCATAGTATTATTAGTATTTCCAATCATCGGATGCCTAACAACAGTTAAATTACCTACTGGATCTTTTATACCAAATGGGTGAAAAATAGATGTCGCTAAAAGATTAGTGCCACGTAATTTATTTTCTGTTGTCCCAATCCAGTTAGCATATTTTTTTAATGATGAATCATTATCAATTGTTACTAAAGTTCTATTTTGATTAACCTGTGTAATAATTCCTGAAATATTAGTTTCACGATATGAACCAGTATATTCTGTAACAATATCATTTTGGGTGTAAAAAAAGCATACAGCTACTCCATCTGAAAATACCTTATCATTACAAATTATTTTCCATCTTCCTTCAACAGTATCATCTGCTGCACTTCCTCCAAACATCGGAACTCTTCCTATTATATCTTGTATACCCATCAAATAATCTTCTTCCTCTTTTGGACTAGCAATCATATAAAAATATGCAGGAGAAGTTGTCATATTAGCGTTTTTAACCGCTTCTATTGCTACCTTTCTTCCAATTAATCTAGCGTTATTTCCGGCTTCATGACAGGCTACTCCTATTGTTAAATTAGCATCTGCCATTGTCATCATACTAGAAAAACCATGATTACTAGCAACTATTCCTTCTGGAACAATTACTGCACCACTTGATGTGCATCCAATTAATGGAATATCAGTAACGCTTCTTACACCTTTTACTATTTCTTTTGTATTTGATAAACATGATGTATATAAAAAGCCTATTTTAGAACTATTTCCTATAACTGATGTTTCAGCAGTTTCTACTCCTGATTTAAAGCTATCTTTATTCATACTGTAGCCTACTTTTGATCTTAACATTCTAGTCACTCCTTAACTTCTAATTACAATTTGGTAAATATTTTTATTCATATGCTTTTTTATATAAATTTAAAATATCCTCTTCTGTTACACTCCTTGGATTTCCTGGGGTACAAACATCATTTAATGCTTGTTTTGCGAGCATTGGCAAATCCTCTTTCTTTATTCCAACCTCTTTTAATGTTTGCGGTATTCCAACTTTTATCGACAATTTTTTTATAGCATTAACGACATTGTCTATTGCTTCTCTATCAGTTAAGTTATTCATATCTAATCCAAAAACTCGCCCCATATTTCTAAATAATTCTGGGCATACTTCACCATTAAATTCTAAAACATGTGGTAAAAGTATAGCATTTGCTAAACCATGAGGGGTATCATAATATGCTCCTAATGAATGAGCCATTGAATGAACTATTCCTAAACCTACATTAGAAAAACCCATTCCTGCTATATATTGCCCATAGCCTATATTGTCTATTGCCTCTTTATCTTTTTGATTAACTGCTTTATCTAAATTTTTATATATTAAAGCCATTGCATTCAAATGAAACATATCAGTCATTAACCACGCTGATTTCGTGATATATCCTTCCATCGCATGAGTTAGGGCATCCATACCAGTTGCAGCTGCTAATTGTTTTGGCATTTCTTGCATTAAGTCTTGATCTATAATAGCAACAATTGGAATATCGTGCGGATCAACACAAACCATCTTTTTTACTCTTTTATCATCAGTAATAACATAATTAATAGTTACTTCTGCGGCAGTTCCTGCTGTTGTTGGTATCGCTATTAATGGCATTCCCTTATTTTTAGTATTTATAGCCCCATCTAAAGAAACAACATCTGAGTATTCTTCATTAGTCATAATTATACTAATACATTTAGCAGTATCAATTACACTACCACCACCTACTGCAATTAAAACATCTGCTTTACTTTCCTTACAAAATTTTAATCCATCCTGAACATTCTTTACTGTTGGGTTTGGTTTTATATCATAATATATTTCGTATTTAAAATTTGCTATTTCTAAATATTTTGTAACTAATTTTGTTATACCAGCAGCAACTAATTCTTTATCTGTTATTACTAATGCCTTTTTAAAGTTATGTTTTTTTAATTCAACTATTAAGTTTTCTCTAGAACCCCTTCCAAAATATGAAGTCTCATTTAAAATTATTCTATTTGACATATTTCCTCCTTATTCTTATATCTAATTATAACATGTATACTTTAAGATGTGAACTAATGAAAATATATTTATTATCATAAATAAAAAAATACATTAAATATAAAAATATCAATGTATCATAAAATTATCTTTAACATAAATTATCAGTTGATTTACTATTTAAATATAAATCAGCAATTCGTCCATCCTTATACGCATAATATCCTGCTGATGCTATCATTGCTGCATTATCAGTACAATATTTTATTGGCGGAATTGATACATCGACATTTAATTCCTTAGCAAGATTATAAATAGCTTCTCTAAGACCACTACTTGCAGCAACTCCACCTGCTACTATTATGTGCTTTAAATTTTCGTTTTTGATTGCTTTTCTAACTTTTATTATTATGCTTTCTACTGCTACTTTTTGAAAACTAGCAGCTAGATCTTCTTTATTTATTTCTCTATTTCTCTGTTTTTCATTATGAACTAAATTTATTACTGCACTTTTTAATCCACTAAAGGAAAAGTTATAGTCATCATTTCTTAAAGGAACTGGTAAATCATATGTAGCTTCTCCACTTGTTGCCAACTTATCTATTTTAGGACCTCCTGGATAAGGAAGATCAATGACTCTGGCAACTTTATCATAACATTCACCTATAGCATCATCTAAAGTTCCTCCTAATTTTTTAAAGTTATAATGATCTGTCATTTTTATTAATTCAGTATGTCCGCCACTTACAACTATTGCTAAAAGAGGAAATTGTAAAGGCTTCACTAGACTATTCGCATAAATGTGTCCAGCAATATGATGAACAGGAATAAGAGGTTTATTATATATAAAAGATAATGTTTTTGCAGCTTCAAGTCCTATTAGTAATGAACCTATTAAACCAGGGCCATATGTTATAGCGATTGCATCAACGTCTTCCATTTTCATATTAGCTTTTTGTAAACATTCATCTAAGACTATCGTTATATTTTTTATATGATTTCTACTAGCAATTTCAGGAACGACTCCTCCATATTCTTTATGAATATCTATTTGTGATGAGGTAGCAGTTGCAATTTCTATTTTTCCATTCTTTACTATAGAAAAACTTGTTTCATCACAGCTACTTTCAACACCTAATATATATATATCTTTTTCTTGCATAAAATTCACTATCCCATTCTATATTGATCTATGTTATATAATTCTTTGTTATTCTTTTAACATTAAAATTGCATCTACACCATTATAATAATTTTTTCTAATTGCTACCTCTTTATATCCAAACTTTTTATATAACTTAATAGCAAAGTAATTATCGCTTCTTACTTCTAAGGTTGAAGATTTATCTGTAATTTTTAAATAAAATTCTAAAATTCGAGAACCTATTTTCTTATTTCTTTTATCTTTTCTTACTTCTAGCATATTTATTTCTGTTCTTTCATAAATATCACTATAATATAAATAAGCAACAATTTCATCATTTTCAATATATATCAGATATCGAGCATATGGGTTTACCTTATATTCCCTAATAACCTCTTGTTCATCTATAAAACTATTTTTAATTATATCTATCCTGTCTACAGTTAATTTTTCAATCATGGCATATCTGCTTTTCTTCAGCTTCTGTTAATTTTAAATAATTTGGATTTACTACATGAGGATTAATATTTTTCTTATTTTTATATTTTGTAACAATCCTTAATATATCTGGCTTATATATGGTCTTTATCCCGTCTATTTCAATATCATCATTTGTTATTATTAAATAATCATCTAATATTAGCAATTTTTCCTTTAATATGTTTAATTTTATGTGTTGAGGCAACATTATTTCTTTCATATCTTTATCATAAATAGCAGAATAGACAAAGCCTCTTCTAGCATCAATTATCGGTACGAAATAACTTGCTTTATCATTTGAAACTGCCATTGCTTCCAAGCTATTAATTGTAGTTATTTTGGTTTTAAGAGAATACGCAAAAACTTTAGCTATTGTCATACCAATTCTAATTCCAGTAAATGATCCAGGACCATCAACAACAATTATTTTGTCAATATCCCTAGGATCAATATTAAGCTTGGTAAACATTGATGATATTTTTACTATAGCATATTTTGATAATTCTGATTCTAATTTATTATTAACCTCAATTAAAACCTTATCATCTTCAACTATACCTGCATATAAAAAACTTGAAGAAGTATCTATATAAAGAATTTTCATAAAATAGCCTCACATAAATCACGATATTTATCACCATGTGGAGTAATTATAATTATTCTTTTTTCTTCACCAACAACTTTTATTTTAATATCGAGCCTATTTTCTGGTAAATAATCCTGAATAGTTTCAGCCCATTCAATTATACAAATACCACCTTTTTGATAGTATTCATCTATACCAAGTTCATCTATTTTTCCATCTAAGCGATAAACATCCATATGATATAATGGCATTTCACCAGATGTATATTCCTTTATTATATTAAAAGTAGGTGAAGTTATCTCCTCATCAACCTCCAGTGATTGCGCAAAACCTTTAGTAAATAATGTTTTACCACTTCCTAAATCACCATTTAAGCATATTACCATATTTTCGAATTTTTCTGATTCAATATTTTGAGCAAGTTCAATAGTATCCTGCTCATTATAAGATGTAATTTTATAATCCATTTCTATCACCATATTTATTATAGCAAAACTAAATTAAAATATTCAACAAAATATATAATAGTTTTAAATATTTTTAAATAATGTGTAAAGCAATTAAGTCAATATATTATAAAATAAAAGATATTAAGGTGGATTCAAATACTTTCAGATGGCAAAAAGCAAATTACAGAAAGTACAAATAATGGTGACACCTAGTGAGACACCCACTAACAAAATAGCATAAAAAAAGGGACTAAATTAGTTAAAATTTAGTCAATAAAACAAAAAAAACTTGGCAACTACCTATTTTCGCAAA
>CANQWY010000070.1 GCA_947627675.1 uncultured Bacilli bacterium | reverse complement strand
TGTCCCCTGTAAATTACAGGTTACAATCCTCTAACTAATAACTATTATAAAATGTCCAACTTTTGGGGTTCATATCATTAAACCACTAGCTTTTTATAAAATTTTCATATTTATACTATTATAATAATAAGAATTCGCTCTTAAATATTTTACTTTTATTATTATTTAATTTCTAATTTTTCTATATTATCATAATACTTTTTTGTACTATCAAATAATAAATTTAAATCTTTAGTTCTAAAACTAGAGTAATAATAATTTTATTGTAAAAAAATTTTTATCCACAATTATTGTTAATAACTCATCTAACTTAACTAGATATATTTTTTTAGTAAAAATAAGAATTACTGTATTAACTCCTAAATAATAAATACAACATTAAAATTAAAAGCATTAACTATTCTTAAAAATCATTAATCATCATCAATAATAATTGTTAATTCAAAATAAGTACATTAAAATTTTTTCTACAAACTGTTTTAATTTCTAAAGATTTTAAATCATTATTACAAATATTTTTATTTTTTATATCTATATAAATAACTAGGTCTATGACCTCCTCCTGTTTTTATTTTATCAGTTTTAGAAACTTTATCTGCTATAATTCTTCTAAAAGCAGGATCAAGTAATTTTTTATTTAAAATAACTTCATAAACTTGTTGTAACTCACCTAAAGTAAAATATTCGCCCATCATATTAAAAACTATATCTGTATAATTAACCTTGTTTTTTAATCTTTCTATTCCAGCTAAAATAACAATTGGATGATCAAACGCAAGTTTATCATTAGATTCTATACTAAATTTATATCTATCAGTTGTTTTTTCCTTTAAAGTTTTCTTAATACTAAAAGTAATTACCTCTTCACTATTATTTAAAACAATTTCTATTAAATTATCCTTTTCGGTTATTTTTACAACATCAAACCATGAAGCATTAGAACTTATATTATCACCAAGCTTATTTTTATCAACTAGAGCAATATAAGATGTTGAAACTATTCTCATACGTGGGTCTCTATTTATATCAGAAAAAGTATATAATTGTTCCAAATAAACATTAGATAAATTAGTTTCATTCTTTAAAACTCTTCTTGCACAATCATCTAAAGTTTCACTACTAACATCAAGAAAACCACCAGGTAAGCACCACATGTTTTTAAAGGGATAATCTTTTCTTTTAACAAGTAAAATACTCATCATTTTTTTACTAGTTTTACGATAATTATTCTGTTTTTTTGAAGATACACTAATAATTAAAATATCTGTTGTCATAGAAAGCTTTTCGAATAAATCAGAATTATAATCATTTAAAAATTCTTTCTCATTTTTATATTCTTTCATTATAACACCTCAGTTTCAAGCTTATTATAACACAGTAGACAATTATTTTAAAATATTAAGTAATTCATCTTGTATTTTTAAAATAACCAATTCTTTATTCAAAGCTCTACATTTTTTAGAACACTTAACAATACTATTTGTATAGCAATCTCTTTTTTTATCATAAATACTAATAAATACTGTATTATCAGAACCATGTAAGTTTCTTTTATCAACTCTATTTAATTTTCCGGTAACCCCAATACCATAATCACTTCCAGTAAAAAGAGAAATATTTTTACTCATTTCATTAGCAGTTTCCATACTATAAACACTATACTTTGAAATAATGTCGGGATTAACACCCATTTTTATTTTAAAATCATTTGAATAAGTAATAGCGCTAAACTTAAATACATCACTGGCTCCTTCTATATTAGTAATACTATTACATACACCACCACCAGTACAAGATTCCATAGTTGAAATTGTCATAGATTTTTCAATTAATTTTTCAACAACTTCCTTCACTTTACCCACCTCTCAAAACCATATAATTTATTATCTATTATATAATTATATATCTCAATAGGTAGATACTTGTAAAGAAGTTTTTTATCTGTCAAACTTCTAATATAAGTAGAAGAAATTGGAATATTTTTAAAATCATTAACCAAAATAAATTTACTTCTATCTAAGCTTTTGGAAATAACACTTTCCATATCAATATTATCTCTTTGAAGAACAATAACCTTATTTTTAAGAATCTGAGATACATTTTTCCACTTATGGAAATTAGGAAGATTATCTGCAGATATTATTAGATATAAATCAGCATTAAGATACTTTTTTCTAGCATTATTAATTATTTCATATGTATATTCAGCTTCTCCTAAATCATAACTTACATCTATTAAAGAAGTCTTTATTTTACTAAGCATTTCAAAACGTATTTTTCTACTAACTGATATAACTTTATCCCAATAGCTATCTGTAGGAATAATAATTATTTTATCAACGTAGTCTTTAGTTATTAAAAAATTAACTACTTTTAAATGTCCATTATGAAAGGGATTAAAGCTTCCTATATATAATCCTATTCTCATTTTAGATTCTCCAAAAAAGAATCAAAAGAAATATCACTTGGGAGTCTCAAATCTCCACGTGGAGAAAGACTAATTGTTCCTACTTTTATACTATCAGGCATACAATTTCTTTTAAATTGCTGAGAAAAAAATCTTTTTATAAAAACTTTTAACCAATTTATAATCTCTTCACAACTAAAATCAGCTTTAAAAGTTTTCTTGGCAATATATAATATTTTTTCAAAAGAATCGCCATATCTTAAAAAGTGATATAAGAAAAAATCATGTAAAACATAAGGTCCTATTTTAGTTTCTGTTTTCTGCAAAATATTACCAAATTGATCTGGAGGTAACAGTTCAGGTGATATTGGAGTATCCAAAATATCATAAATAATTTCTTTAATTTTATTATCAGTAGTTTCGCTAGCACAAAATTCAACTAAATTTCTAACTAAAGTTTTAGGAATGGATTGATTAACGGCATACATACTCATATGATCTCCATTATAAGTACAAAAACCTAAAGCAGCTTCAGATAAGTCACCAGTTCCTATTACAATACCATTGCACATATTACTGATGTCCATAAGAATCTGGGTTCTTTCCCGTGCTTGAATATTTTCATAAACAACACTTCTATCATTATTAGGAAGATTAATATCTTTCATATGTAGTAATGCGGCATTTTTAATACTAATTTCTTTAAATGTTGCCTTATATTTTTTAATAAGATTAACGGCATTATTATAAGTTCTATCTGTAGTCCCAAAACCTGGCATTGTAACTCCTATTATGTCACTCATACTTCTATTTAACTTTTTAAGTGCTCTAACTGTAACTAAAAATGCTAATGTAGAATCAAGGCCACCGCTCATTCCTATTACACATTTAGGGTAACTAAGCTGAATTAATCTTCTTGCTAGCGCGCAAGATTGAATATTAATAATCTCTTCTAACCTATTATCAGAACTACTAGGAATAAAAGGATATTTTTTATAAGTTCTAATTAAGTCATTAGAATCTTTAAAATCAAGCATAATATATTTATAATCATTATTTACCTTAATATTCATATAGCTAATATTTTTTCTTCTTTCATTATTAAGTCTATTTACATCTATATCAGTATAAATTAGACTACTATTTATTTGAAATCTTTCATTTTCACATAGTTTGCTGCCATTTTCATAAATCATACTACTACCACTAAATAAAAGATCACTACTAGATTCCATCATTCCACTTGATGCATAAATATAGGCAGATATAGTTTTAGAAGATTGCATTTTAACTAAATTTTTGCGATATTCATATTTTCCAACTATTTCATTGCTACTAGATAAATTAAAAATCATATTAGCACCATTTAAACAATGATTATTACTTGGTGGTAAAACAGCCCATAAATCCTCACAAATCTCAATTGCAAAACTTATATTTTCATTAATTTTATCTTTAAATATTATATTTGTCCCAATTAATGATTTTTGTCCTAAGATTTCTATTTCAGAATTTTTTAAATTAATGCTAGAAGTAAACCATCTTTTTTCATAAAACTCCGAATAATTCGGAATATAAGTCTTAGGAACTATTCCCATAATTTTACCTTTTTGAATTACAACTGCACAATTAAAAAGAGAATTTTCATACTTTATAGGAATACCTAATATAGAAATAATATCCATACTTTTAGTATTTTCTAAAATATAATCTAAAGCTTTAATGGAATCATCTAACAAGTTATCATTTAAAAATAAGTCTCCACAAGTGTAGCCTGTTATAGAAAGTTCTGGGAAAGCTACAACACTTATACTTTTTTTAGAAGCTTCTTTTATCATTTTTACAATCTCTAAAGCATTTTTATGACAGTTGGCAAGATATAGTTTATTTACAACTGCGCCTACTCTTATAAAACCAAAATTTTTCATAATATCAACGCCTTTCCACAAAGAGGGTATCATAACTCTATTTTAGTATACCCTATTTACTAAATATTAATATCTATGTTAAATTTTTTTAACTTTTTGATATCCTATATTCTCTATTGCAGTAGATACACTGTTGGACATAGAAGTGTATAACATATATTCTTTTAAATTTCTCTCTTCATCACTTAAATCAACATAATATCTATGCGGATTATTAATATCTGTAATTCTATCAGTCAAAGACTCAAATTCTTTTTGGCAATATTCACGACTTTCTTCAATACTTGGTACATCATAAATAAGATTTCCATTTATAAATATAGGTACTTGTAATTCTCTAATATTATAATCTGTAATTAAAGTTTTCTTCCAAGGCTCTTTATCAGATACTAGTAAATATTTATCTTTTGGAACAGACTCAGTATTTCTACAAATAACATCTCCTAAAACTTTTCCAGTATCGTAATCATAAAAACGGTAAACTTTTTTAAATCCAGGATTAGTTATTTTAACTGAATCACCACTTATCTTTATTTTAGGAGCTATTTCCCCATTTTCCTCTATTGCGGCAAGTTTATAAACACCATTAACTCTTTCATTACTAGCAGATATGTTATCACCTACACCTAATGAGTCAATTACTGCTCCGTTTTTTAATAGATTGCTAATTGAATATTCATCAAGCCCATTAGAAAGACAAATTTTACAATCTGGATATCCATTTGATACTAATATTTCTTTAGCTGCTTTTGATAAATATACTAGATCACCACTATCTATTCTAATACCCTTTAATTTATATCCCATTGGTTCTAATATTTCACGACTAGCTTTTATACTATTAGGTATCCCACTTTTTAAAGTGTCATAAGTATCTACTAAAAATACGGCATTATCTGGATATGTTTTAGCAAACGCTACAAAACTATCATATTCACTAGGAAATTTTTGAATAAAAGAATGAGCCATAGTACCAAATAATGGTATTTGATATTTTTTACCAGCATAGACATTACTTGTTCCACAACAACCACCTATATAAGCATATTTACTAGCTTCTATTGCAGAATCTCTACCTCTTGCTCTTCTAGCACCAAATTCCATAACTGGTATATTTGATGCTTCATTTGTAATTCTTTTTGCTTTTGTAGTTACTAGAGTACCATGATTAAAATTAGCAAGAAGTGAAGTCTCAATTATTTGAGCTTCTATTATATTAGCTCTAACTGTTAAAATAGGTTCGTTAGGAAAAATTGCAGTTCCATCTGGCATGGCATATAAATCCCCTGTAAATTTTAATTTTTTTAGATATTCTAAAAAATTTTCTGTAAATAATGAAGTACTTCTTAAATAATCAATATCTTCATCTTCAAATCTAAAATTATTTAAATAATCAATTATATCAGAAAGTCCACCAGAAATAGCATAGCCTCCTTTAAAAGGATTTGTTCTGTAAAAAACATCGAAATATGCAATTTCATCTGTTTTTCCTTCATTGAAATAAGTTTGAGCCATAGTAAGTTCATATAAATCAGTCATAATTGTTTTATTTTCCATTTTTTCTTCTCTTTTCTTTTTAACAAAATATTAATATCAAATCTTAAATTAATTTAATTCCTTGTTGCTTCATAAGTAATTTTGAAGCATTAGAATAAGTATCTCTATCATGAATAGATGATGAGAAAGTTTCTATACCGTTTTCATGAACATATATTTCTACATCGCGATTTTTTTCATCAAAATAATTTGACATTGAAATAGCTCCATTACAAATACATATATCGGTGCAACATCCAATAATATTAACCTCACTTAAATTTTCACACTGATCTAACATGGGAATAAAATTGTTTGCAAACATAAAACATGTTGAATTTTTTTCATATGATATTCCATATTTTTCATATTTTTTTATTTCAGGTATTAACTCTTCTTCTCCACTTCCTTTTATGCAGTGTATAGCACCATTAAATCTTTTATGTTCAGTTGAATTAATTTCATGTGTATCTTTAATAAATACAATTAAGTCATTACTAGAAATACTTTTTCTAATTAATTTTATTTGATATGGAATAATGTCTTTTATTTTTTCATCATGTAAATCTCCTTTATTTACAAAACCATTAATCATATCGACAACTATAAGCATTTTTTTATAACATTTAAAGTTTTTCATAAATTTCTCCTTCTTTTTATTATTTTGTTAATATCAAATACTTAAACAATAATTGTTATTAACAAAATAATAATAACAATTATTAAAAAATAAATATTTGTTATTAATATTATATTAATAACAATTCAAAATGTCAATTATTTTTTTTAAAATTTATAACTAAATATGATTAATTTATGATAATGTCTTAAGTGTTAACTTTTAAAAATGTCTCAAATGTAATATATAATAAGTCACTT
>CANQWY010000069.1 GCA_947627675.1 uncultured Bacilli bacterium | reverse complement strand
TTCATTTTCTTTCTCCTTCTATTTTTATACTTAAATTCTACATCATCTATTTCCTATTTTCAAGTACTTTATTTTTACACCATTTTTCTATCCAAAATAAAAAACTAATAATTTTTATTAGCTTAATAAAATTCTCTACTCTTCACTTTCTAAATAATTCCTTCCTTTTTGAACTTCTTCAAAAAATAAACCATTATAGTTTTGTTGACGAAGTGCTTCATATATAACAATAGCACAACAATTAGAAAGATTAAGCGCTCTTACATTTTCACTCATAGGAATCCGCATACACCTATCTAGATACTTTTTTAAAATCTCTTTTGGAATACCAGTAGATTCCTTACCAAAAATAAAATACAAATTTCTATTTTCTTTGTTAGAGTAATCAAAAGAAGTATGTGGAATATGTCCATATCTAGTAAAAAAATAAAATTCTCCATCTTTGTTTTTAGATACAAAATCCTCAAAATTTTCATACACATAATAGTTAAGTTTATCTATATAATTGACACCACTTCTTTTTAAATGAGCATCATCAAGCATAAAGCCTAACGGTTTTATTAAATGAAGTACTGTATTCGTTGCAACACAAGTCCTCATAATATTACCAGTATTTTGAGGTATTTCTGGCTGAAATAAAACTATGTTATTCATAAATTCTCCTATTTATTCATCTTTTGTAATATGATGTAATTCAATAAATTGACTTACTTTTGTAATTGATAATTTTTTATTTTCTTCTCCCTCGATTAAGCCTGTAATCTTACCATCACTAAATTCAACTAAAGCTGGATAATTTTTCGTTAATTTAACTTTATATGTATAATTATTATTAAAATTAGTAATAAATTTGTCAATATCTGTATTACTTAAATTTAAATATATAATACTATCTTGTAAATTATTTTTTACAATAAACTTTTTAAAATCTTTTTCAAAATATCTACAATTATCATCACTAGATGTACACATATAAATAATACTACTAGGATTTTCCATTATATAATGATCAAAATCAATACCTGTTATTTCATAGTTTAATGTTCCTCTTATTACAGGAGTTTCTTTTTGATAATCTGAGTATACTTGATACCATCTAGATATATACCATACTAGTAGTATAGTTAAACCAAAAATAATAATTAAAATAATATAGTTTTTAATACTCTTTTTATTTTTTTCTAACTTTTTCTTACTCATTATTATCACTCCAAACTCTATAACAATATTCTAACATAAATAACAAAAATTGATAAGTATCTATTTTAAATATTTGATATTATATCGTTTATTACATTTAAATGAAGGATTTATTTTAGTAATTTTACAATCTAATATATGTGTAAAATTACCATCAAAATAAGTCTCAAATTTTCTTTTTCTCTTATCTAATAGATAATAACTTTTATTCTTAACAATATTTAAAATATTTCCTTTTATTATCATTAACTCTATTTTATCTAATACTAAAACTTCAATATTTGGATAAAATAAGAATTTTTTATAAAAATTATTTATTAAACTATTAATCTCTTCTAAATCTAATTCTACACTTAAAGTAACACAACTATAGCCAAGTTTTAATAAGTAATAAACACTATAAATATTAGTAACATTAAATTTATAATCACTAATAGAATTATTAGGATATTTATACTCTCCTACAAGAGTATTACTTAATAATTTACTTTTTAAAATATTCCTCTCTTCTATATAGTATATGTTTTTATTTTTTTTATATTTATTAAAAAGATAAAAATTTTTAGTATATATTCTATCATATAACTTTACTTTCTTTAAATCTTCTTCATTATCTATAATTATTGTATTATAACTAGTAGACATTATATCTAATTTAGAAAACTTTACTTTTTGTCTTCCTTTTCTTGTTATTTTTGTTCTTAAAATATCTAACTTGTTAGTAGCTTCTCTTCTTAATTCATTCAACTCTTTAATAGGTATAAATATATTATCATCTATATCTATACTAATACTTCTATCTTTATATACAGTATTACCTAATTTCTTTAATTTATTAATTATATCTTCTTTACATAATGCTTTATTTATTGCTATAGAGCATATATCTTTAGATATAGATACTTTATTTATTCCATCACTTATTTTAATATGGACTTCTTTACCTATTTTACCTTCAAAATAAATATCTATAGGAACTTTTCTACCTTCATAATTTAATAAATAATTTGATAAATATTTACTACTAGTCAAATAAACATCTTCTTCTTTATTTACCAAGAAATTATTATTTACATAACATATATCTGAAATTTCATTTACTAACATTTTATTTTTATCATATAAAAAATTAACAATCATTCCTTTTTTGCTTTTAGAAAAACGTATGCCATCTTCTTGATGTAATTTTCTATTCTTGTCTAACTTAATTTTTATTTTATCTGATTCTATGCTAATTACCTTACCTATTTTTAATCCTAAATGATTAGAAGTTTTAACATTCATAATGTTATCATTAAATAAATTACCTGTTGTAAATTTTCTATTATATAACACTTTAATAATATCAGTATCAATATTATCGTAGCCTTTTCCATCAATAATATTTCTATAAAACTTAGTAACGAAATAAACATATTCAGGACTTTTCATTCTACCTTCTATTTTAAAGCTTTTAATATCACTTTTTAATAAATCGTCAAATTTACTACTAGTATTTAATTCTTTTGTACTAAGTAAGTAACCTGATTTTATAAGTGTATCTTTATCATAATCATATAAATCATAATAAAGTCTACAACATCCACTACATTCTCCTCTATTACCAGATCTAGAACCAAGCATACTAGAAAATAAACAACAGCCTGAGTAACTTATACACAAAGCTCCATGGATAAAAACTTCCTTTTCTATATCTATATTAATACTATTAATTTCCTCTATTGAAAGCTCTCTTGCTAAAACTACTCTTTTTACTCCTAAATCCTTTAATAATTTAATAGTTTCTATATTACTATTATTAAACTGAGTAGATGCATGTATTTCTATATCAGGATACATTTGTAAAACTAAATTTATCATCCCAAAATCTTGCATTATAAAGGCATCTACTCCAATATTATATAAAAAATCAACTGTATTTAAAAAAGAAGATACTTCATTATCTTTAATAATTGTATTTAAAGTTACATATATTCTAACTCCATATAGATGACATATTTTAGTTGCTTCAATAATTTCATCTTTAGTAAAATTACTTGCATATTTTCTAGCACCAAACTGTTTCATTCCAACATAAACTGCATCACAACCACCATTTATAGCAGCATATAAACTATCTAGATCTCCTGCTGGACTTAATAATTCTTTCATATAATCCCCTATTATATATTAAAAAATAATTTTAAAAAAAAGCCAAAAAATAAATCCATACAAAGTATAATTAAATATTTCTTTTGCCTCTTCATTATTTTTATCTTTTAATATAACATAAAATATAAGCCCCATAAAAGGAACCAAAAAAGATAATATTAATAATATTTTTGTTTGAAAATCAAAATTAATTAAACTCTTACTTTTAACTTTTTTTAAACAGAATGGACATATTACATCACTCTCATTAATTTTTTTTCCACAATATGTACAATAAACTTTTTGTTCTTCTTTTTCTACTTTTTTTCCACACTTATCACAATAATTAGTTTCTGAATCTAATTTATTTCCACAATTTTTACAATACATTCTTACATACCTCCCCTAAAAAAATAATGCTATAAAAACAAAAATAATTATTAAAATAATTAAAAGGAAAGTTATTCCCATACTTATTAAGGATGATATTAGAGCATTTTTAGCATTTTTTGGATTACTACTTCTCAAAATAGCCCAAATAATAATTCCAATTAATGGAAAAATAAATGAGCAAATAATTATTATAAATTTTTCAAAAAAATCATTATCATTAACAGTTTTTAGATTATAACCACAGTTTGGACAATTAATAGTATCGCTAGGGATTTCTAAACCACAGTTTCTACAATACATTACCTCTTTTTTATCAGCTTCTAAATTATCATTACTATTTTCTTCTTCGATATCTGCATCAACTATATTTTTATCATCATCATTATTCTCGATTTTCTTACCACATTTAGAACAAAAATTGCTTCCTTCCTTTAATTTATTTCCACAATTTTTACAATACATAAAAACATCTCCTAACTATAGTTTATTTTATCAAATCATATTAATTAAATCTATAATTTCATAAAATATTCATAAAAAATTCAAAAATTCTATTATTAATCATATATTTTAATGAGGTGAATTATGAAAACATATATTGTACAAAGAGGAGATACTTTATCTGGCATAAGTAAACAATTTGGTACAAGTATTGAAGCCATAAAAAAAATAAATAATCTTACTGATAATAATCTTATTGTAGGAGAGACTCTAATAATACCAACATATGATACAACAAATTATGTTGTAAAAAAGGGAGATTCTGTATATCAGATTGCAAATGAATATGGTATATCAGTAGATGAATTATTAAAGGCTAATAATCTTACTAATGACAATTTATCAATTGGGCAAGTATTAGTAATCCCCTTAAAAAATCCAATAAGTAATAATAAAGACTATTTTACATATACAGTAAAAAAGGGAGATGATTTATATAGTATAGCAAGTAAATATAATACTACTGTTGATAATATTAAAAAAGTTAATAATTTAACATCAGATAGTCTCTCAATAGGACAAACGTTAATAATTGATCCTAATATTAGCGATAACAATTATCAATCTTATACTGTTCAACCTGGAGATACAATATACTCTATTGCAAATAAATTTAATATGCCAGTAAATACATTGGTAAATATGAATAATCTTAAAAGTCCATTATTAGCAGTAGGACAAAACTTAAAAATTAGTGAAAATACATATAACATGCCAGGAATTATTAGAGAATGTTACGGAAATAATTATTCAGAACCCACCTATCAAACGTATACTGTTAAAAAAAATGATAATTTATATAATATAGCTAAAAAATATGACACTACTGTTGACAATATAATTCAATTAAATAATTTAAAATCTACAAATTTAGAAATAGGACAAATATTGAAAATAAAGGAGATTTCTTAATGGACTTAGTACCTTTAAATGATTTTATACAGACAGAAGAGTATAAAAAATTTATAAATGAAAATCCAGAAATTGGTTATTTAAAGGTGGAAGTTTTCACGGCATACAAAGCTGTTCCAATTTCTAACGCCGAGGTATTAATAACTAAAAATATTGATGACAAAGCAATTATTATGTACAGGGGTTATACTAATTCTAGTGGTATGATAGATAATATAGAATTGCCTGCTCCTAAATCAAATACTGCTTTTACTCCAGCTTCTGTTCCTGAATATACTCTATATGATTTGACAGTTATTCATAAAGATTATGCAATTTTCAAAAAAAATAATATAGCAATGTTTGGTGGCATAAAAGTAATACAATATGCTAAAATGACGCCAAATGTTGATTTAAAAGGAGTTGATACATTTGGCAATTAGAAATCCTATTATTCCTATGGAAATTACAGTTCACCTAGGAGCTCCCGATGAGGCTGCTAGAAATATAACTATACCATTTACAGAATACATAAAAAATGTTGCTTCTAGTGAAATATATCCATCATGGCCAACAGATGCTATAAAGGCTAATGTTCTTGCTCAAGTATCTTTTGCATTAAATAGAGTTTATAATGAATGGTATCCTTCTCAAGGATATGATTTTGATATTACAAGTAGTCCTCAATATGATCAAGCTTTTAATGAAAATCAACAATTTTTTGATACAATATCCCAGATTGTTGATGAAACCTTTAATAATTATATAGTTAAAGGTGATCAAATTCAGCCATTATTTGCCCTATATTGTGATGGACAAAATTCTACTTGTAATGGTCTTTCACAATGGGGATCAGTAACTCTTGCAAGAGAAGGCTTAACGCCTCTTGAAATTTTAAAATATTATTATGGAGATGATATTAAAATAGTATATAATGCACCGATTGATGATAATATGATGTCATATCCTAATTTTCTTATAAAACTTGGCTATTCAGGTGATTTTGTTAGAACATTAAAAATACAATTAAATAGAATTAGTGAAAACTATCCTGCTATTCCATTAATTGAAGATGATACTGTTTTTTTTACAGTAGAACTGGAAAATGCCGTTAGAACTTTTCAAGAAATATTTAACCTTACACCAACTGGTGTTGTTGATAAAGCTACTTGGTATAAAATAAAATATATATATAATGCTGTTAAAAAAATATCTGATATTTACTCTGAAGGTATAAGTTTAGATGAAGCTACTCTTATATTTGATAAAGAATTAAACTTAGGAGATCAGGGATATTATATTAGGACATTGGATTATTTATTAGATTTTATTTCTTATTTTGATCCTGATATTCCCTTTTTAGATTTGGAAGGTGAAACATATAATGAAAAAACCATTCAATTAGTAAAAGCTTTCCAAGAAAAATATAATATCTTAGCAACTGGGATAGTTGATAGCAATACATGGAAAGCTATAATTGAAGCTTATGAACAGACATTAAAAACAATTCCTGCAGAATATTTAGAATATATTGATCAATTTTATCCTGGAATATTTCTATCTAAAGGTATGCAAGGTGAAGATATTACTAGACTTCAAAATTTTTTATATACAATATGTGAGAATACCCATGAAATACCAGGTGTTAGAGTAACTGGAATTTTTGATAATTTAACCGAACAATCAATAATAGCAATTCAAAAAAGATTTAATCTAGAAGTCAATGGCGTCGTAGGTCCTGTTACCTGGCGAAAAATAGTAGATTGGGCAAAGGATCCTACATCTTCATAAAATTAGAATATCTAAAATAATCTTGCGCAGATTTTTTTATAATTAAGTAAAAAAGATGCTAATTTAAACTGTTTTTAAGTTTATTAACATCTTTTATACTTAATCCTGTACATTTTGAAATTATATTTATATCTACATCTTCTTTTAATAAATTAAGAGCATTTTCTTTTCTGTTTTTTTCAATTCCAAAACGTATTCCTCGCTTTTCACCTATTTCTATTCCTTTATCTTTGTAGTAATTAAGCTCTCTTTTTCTTTCTTTTTCGTAATCAAATAAATTGTAAAACTCTTCACTTGTTAATAATTTTTC
>CANQWY010000068.1 GCA_947627675.1 uncultured Bacilli bacterium | reverse complement strand
GATATAAAACATTCTGGTAATTATAGTTATAAATTTATTGTTGAAGTTCCTATAGATACTGATTATTATCACGTTAGATATATTTCACCATTTAATTTAATAAAAGATCATATTTATTATGCAGCTGAATTTGTATATATTCCAAATCAATTAGTTAGTCCAGGTGAATTTGATATGTACCCACTAAATGGAGATGATAGACCCAAAGGTGAACATGGAAATGTAACATTAGATTCTTTAAAAATAAAGGAATGGAATAAAATAAGTTTTCATTTTCAATCAATAGCATCATATAATTATTACTTTAGGTTATTTTATACACCTGCTCAAAATACAATATATTTTGATGACATAATGTTTATTGATTTAACAGAAGTATTTGGAAGTGAAAATGAGCCATCTAAAGAATATTTAGATAAATACTTAAAATATTTTGATGGAACATCTACAATTGTATATAATTAAAATAAAGTTATTGTATTTTAGAAAGTTCTATTATTAAATTCATATTATCATCTTTAGACATTATATTTTTATGCAGTTTCTTACATTTTTCACATTGATAAATTATTTTATATGTATCTTTAAATTTTTCTATACCAATAGGTTGTAATAATCCATTACAATCGTTTTTTCTATCACCTGGATTTATATCAACATGTTTAGAATAAAGGCAATATGGACAGTGATCTCTTGCTGTATATTTTAATTTACCTACATCTTTATTACAATTTTCACATTTAAAGGCTTCATCTATCATATTAAAAGTTTTCATAAAATCACCTTTTTTATTATAACAAAATTTGTAAATATGTACAAATTTAATCAAAATTGTTATAATATATAATATAGTTGGGAATGATAAATATGGATATAGCATTTAGAATAGATAATTTTGAAGGTCCTCTTGATTTATTATTACATCTTATAAAAATAAACAAGATGAATATTTTAGATATAGAAATTGAAAAAATAACTGAACAATACTTAGATTATTTAAATAAAATGGAGCAAATGAACTTAGAAATTACGAGCAATTATTTATTAATGGCAAGTGAACTTCTATATATAAAGTCTAAAAAACTATTACCTGTTCAAAAAGAGGAAGAACAAAAAGAGGAAGATCCAATGGAAAGTCTTACAAATAGATTATTAGAGTATCAAAGTTATAAACAAATATGTGAGACATTAAAAGAAAAAGAAAATATGAGAAAAGAAATATATACTAATTCTCCTATTAACATTAAAGAATATATTGATAATAGTAATATAGATACTGATATTACTTTAGATGATCTTGTTAATGCCTTTAAAAAATTTTTAATTAGAAAAGAGGAAGAAAAGCCAATAAGAACTAAAGTTACTGAAAAGGAAATAACTATTAGTGATAGAAAAATTAGAATTAGAAATATTTTATTAAATAAAAAAAGAGTATCTTTTTATGAGCTTTTTGATGACTATAGTAAAGAATACATTGTTGCAACTTTTTTAGCAATTTTAGAAATGGTTAAAGAGCAAGAACTAACTATTAAGCAAGATGAAATTTTTAGCGAAATAATATGTGAGGTGGTTTAAATGAATAAGAATGCAGTTCTTGAAGGCCTTTTATTTGTAGTAGGAGAAGATGGCCTTAGTCTTAGCCAAATTAAAGATATATTAGATATTGATGATAATGAAGTTAAAGAATTAGTTGCTAGTTTAAAAGAATCTTACGATGATTTATCAAGAGGCTTAAGAATAGATTTTTTAGGTAATAAATTAAAACTTACGACTAAAAGAGAACATAAAGATTTTTATAAAAAACTTATCGAAAATAAAGAAACTAATTTTTTAAGTCAGTCAGCTCTTGAAACTTTAGCAATTATTGCATATAATGAACCTATAACTAGAATACAGGTAGATGAGTTAAGAGGAGTCTCAAGTGCTCAAATGATTAGAAAACTTGTTGCAAAAGGTTTTATTAAAGAAGCAGGACGAAGTGATTTTCCAGGTAGACCAATACTTTATGAAACAACTACTGATTTTTTAGATTATTTTGGGATGGCTACTATTGATGATTTACCTGATATGAGAAATTTTATTAGTGAAAATACTGATGAAAATGAAACAGAAGTTGATTTGTACCATTCAAAATATAAGGAGGATGATTAAAAATGGCTATTATAAATATAAGTGAAACTGCTTTAAGAGTATTAAGAAATTTTATAGATACTGAATTAAAAAAATATAATAATTTTATAGATTTAGAAAAAGAAAATATTGACTTATTAACTGCAGAAAAAAAGAAAATAATGAGTGATCATCATCAAGAATTATCTAGATCTCGTGGAAAAGGGCAAGCAAGTAGTTCTTCGCTTAATCGTAGTAGAGAAGTAGCGAAGAAAGCGGCTAGTTTAGATTTAGATGTATTGATAAAATATGCTGAACTTAAATTTAATCTAGCTTATGTTGATAGATTAGAGGATATTAAGTTTATTGTTGATCATTTTACAGAAGAAGAGATTGAAGTTGTAGATTTAGTAAAAAAAGAAAATATAGAATTTGATCAATTATGTTTTAAATTTATGCAAAAAGTAAAAAATCAGTCGCTAGGTGAATTAAAAAATATAATTCTTATTAATAATTCGAAAATAAAATTCAATAAAGATGGATATACTAACCCTGGTTCTAAATATTTTCTATCAGAAGATATGATTGCTGAATTAAAGAAGCAGAATGAAAAATATGAGTATTTATATAGAAAAATCTCTGGTGTTAAAGTACAAAACGGTGATCTTAATAGTGATAATTTTTCTATAGTTACTCTATCACAAAAGGAATCATATAAAATAATGCAATACGTTTATTTTGTTGATGAAAAAATTAGTGATGATGAGATAATTAATAATATTAATATGGTAGATGGATCAAGTAATAAAACTGATGATAAGAATGAAGCATCTATTACTACAGATTTAGAAATGATTGAAAAGTTATATCCTGAGATGTTCTCAGATGATTTTAATGTAAATTCTAATGATAAGAAAATATAGTTATGTATATGTATTAAAAAGTAGATTAATAATCTATTTTTTTTTGCCTTTTAATTCATTACTTTTTTTCTAAATACAATTATTATAATAAAACTTAATTTCAATAATTTATTAAAAACGTGTTTTTAAATTACATTTAAATAAAAATCGTTAAATTTTAAGTAAAGTGTTCAACTATAATTAATAAAAAATCAAAAGAATAAGAAGCTTTATAAGAAAAAGTAACAAAAAAGTCTGTAGAATCATGGTGAAATTAGGTTTAAAACTTTAAAAAGAAATAAAACAAAGTATGTTAAGAAAAGTAAATAGTATGGATAATAGAATGATGAAAAAAATTTTTTTAAATAGGTATTGGACTTTAGATGATTTAATAAAAAATAATAGATGACTATATTTATTATAATTATGATATAATTGAAGTGAGATTGAAGGGACTGTCTCCTGTAATTCGAAGGTTACAATCCTTTAATTAGAAATGATTTAGGTGTTGGTTCATATTGACAAGTAATATGTTTACAAGATAGGGAGATGTATATTAAAAGTGAAAGCATTGTATCGTGTTACATACAATAATAAAGGTATATATAATGAATTAAAAAAAATTGTAGGCAAAGATGTTTGGCTATCTCTACTTTCTTTAAAAGAATTTAATTGGTTACCAAAGCCACCCACATATTCTACTGAAAATAAATCTTATTTCACTAAAAAAGGTTTTGAAAGATTTAAAAAAGAAACATTACCCGTAATATATAAATATTTAGATAAAAGAAATGTTAAATTTGAAACTTTTGATAAAGTCGAAAATATTATTTATTCAGATGAATATCAAGTTGTTGAAACAAAATAAAAAGTTATCATACTTCTTTTCTAGAGTCTTTAAATAAAATTTAACAATTATTTTATTAAAATATAGACACAAATTTATATTTTTATGATACAATGTATTTGTGCATGCTCGTATGGTGAAATTGGTAGACACGATTGACTCAAAATCAATTTTTCGATGAGAAAGTCTCGGTTCAAGTCCGAGTACGAGCACCAAAATTGATAATAAATCGAAGATTTTACATAGATATGGTAATTTTCCATAATAATAAACAATAAATTTATTAGTAAAGTTAATTTTATAGATAAATATATTAAATTATGAAGTTTTATAAAATATGACTAGAGGTGGGGTGTTTGAAAGTTTTAGAAGATAATCATTTTATAAGAAGATTGGAAAAAGGAGTAAATACAAAAGTTATGCTTATGGCCCATAATGCTTATTGGAGTCAGTTCTCAATATTAGAAAGAAAATATGAAAATTTTCAAGCTTATATTTTTGGAAGTGGCACAGCTTATATAAGATGGAGAAAAGAAGATATTCCTAAAGATTGTGATTTTATATTGTTAGATGGATCTGATTATTTTTCTGCAGATGAGATGAATAAAACTAAAAAAATTGCTCGAAAAATATCTGAAGAAAATAGTAAAAGAGTAACTATTGGTTATGTATATTTTGTTCCAACGGAAGAAAGAACATATTCTAATATATCTAGTGAAATAAAAATCATTAGTTTAAAAAATAATGTTGAGTATGAAGAAACTATTTCTATAGAAGAAAGTTATAATTTAATATCTCTTGCTGATATAGTTGTAGAAAAACATACTGAATTAGAAACTCAAAAGGTTTTAAAAAAGTTGTAAATAAAGACTGTACCATATTTATATAAAATGGTACTAGCAAGTAAAAACTATATTCATATATAATAGATTATTATTATATAGCTTATTAGAGTATAAAAATAATTTATAATTTGGTGGTGATATTATGGATAATCCAGATGAAATTGTAATTAATAAAAATAATTTACTTTTGAGGGACAATGTAACCATTCTAGATACAGAAGCTTATGCTGTATTAAGTAATACGTACGTTCCTAATGATTCACATGCTTTTTTAGTATCTTTAGACAGAAAAATGTGTTGGGCTAATTTTGGAAGATGTTGGGGAGATAAAGGAGAGTTTAATTTAATTGCTAAACAAAAATCTTATCAAGAATGGCTTTTAGAATTTTGCCCACCTGAAAATTATTTTAAATGCGGTATAATATTTGGAGTTAATGGTGTGTGTCATACTTTTACCAATAGAGAATTGTTAATAGGAGAAAATGATGTTGATGTAAGAGAAGCTGCTAAAAGCTTTGTAACAACGGCTATATTTGGTAAATATGGTTACGGTTTAGACGAATTAAAAAAGCTAATCACAGATTCTTATAATATAGCTAATATGAAAGTAATGTTTCCTCCAAATACCTTAGAAACTATACTGGCTAGAATCGATAATACATTAAATGATGAAGTAAATGCATGGCAACAATTAATAGAAGAATATGGAAAATTATCGCTCATTGAAATATGTAAAGAACATAATGATGTCTTAGATATGCTAAAAAATAATGTAAATAATTTATTATATGAAAGAGAAAAAATATTTAATTATTTTATTAAAAGTAATTTATCAAGACAGCAATATGAAAAAAACATTCATTCATTATTAATAACAAACACTAATAATTTTATTACATTTTTAGGTAATAATAATTACATTGATGAAAATACTAAAAATGAAACTATTTTCAATCTTATAGATTTCTTTAATAAGCTATTTAAAATTGTTGATGAACAAGTGAATACTATTAATGATTCTAATAAAATGGATGAAGAATTAGCTAAAAAGAAAGTATTAGTAAAATATTGATATGATTTTGAATTAATATATTACTCTATCAGTATAAGAGAGAAAAAAATAAGTACGATTTTAATTTTTCTAAAAATATTTATTAAATAAATGAAGGTATTAATTATTGTATTAAGATAAGTGTAAAATATATGCATTTTGATTGTGAATGTGCATATTTAATTAAAGTAATTTCATTTATAATTGAAGGAATATAATAATTAAAAAAATTATAGTATTAGTTTTGGCATAAAAAGTAATACTTATATTATTAAGAAAAAAATATATATAATTTATCTTGGTAGCTATTTTCTATAAATAGCTACTTTAATATTATATAATTAAGTGTTCTTTAATTTAAAAAATTTGTATTGTTTTAAATCTTATTATAAATTATTAGAAATGATAAACATCTATTTTTTAACAATCATATATTATAATAAGGGAGGAAAAATATGAATTTTGACTATATATATGGAAATCAGGGCTATAATTATTATGGAACATATGGAATAAAAAGTACTAAATATAAAATTATGGCCCCTGAGCAATCACAAAATAAACAGCCTGGAATGGAATATTTAATGAAACCACGACCTATATTTGATAATCCAGAATATCATGGAAGTGGTAAATTAAAAGATAAAGTAGCAATAATAACTGGAGGAGATAGTGGTTTAGGAAGAGCAGCAGCTATTGCCTTTACTAAAGAAGGGGCGAAAGTAGTTATTCCTTATTATGATGAACATAAGGATGCTAAAGAAACAAAAGAATATATTGAAAATTTAGGAGGAGAATGTTTATTATTATCTGGTGATATATCTGATAAAAATTTCTGTAAAACAATAGTAGAGAAAACCTTAAATAAATATGGTAAAATAGACGTATTAGTTAATAATGCTGGAGTACAATATCAGCAAGATGAGTTAAATAGCATAAGTGATGAGCAATTTGACAAAACTATGAAAGTAAATGTATATGGAATGTTTTATTTAACAAAAGAAGTTTTACCATTTTTGAAATCAGGTTCTTCTATTATTAATTTGTCATCAGTTACTACTTTTTATGGTGATCCACAATTAATAGATTATGTTACTACTAAAGGGGCGATTGTTGGTTTTACACGAGCATTAGCCAGAAATCTTGCCTTAAAAAATATTAGAGTAAATGCTATTGCTCCAGGATTTTTTTGGACTCCGTTACAACCAGCTTGCTGGGTAAAAGAAAAAATACCATCTTTAGGATCAGAGGCTGCAATGGCAAGGGGAGCAATGCCGTATGAGTTAGCACCAACTTTTGTATTTTTAGCATCAGACGATTCTAGTTATGTAACAGGACAGGTTCTTCATAATAATGGCGGACAAATTATGGGATAAAATATTTAGACTATAATAATAGTCTCAGACTGTTGACAAATAGGTAAAATATTTTGCTTATTTGTCTTTTATTTTTTAAAATTTTAATTTCTAACAAAA
>CANQWY010000067.1 GCA_947627675.1 uncultured Bacilli bacterium | reverse complement strand
ATAATAGTCTAACACTTTTTATTTTGCAAGATTTTTATTTATAACTAGGGACTTTTCGTCAGAAATTTGGTACAATATAAATGTGATGATTTATGAAAATAAAATTAGATAATTTTTATTTAGAAGAATTTAATAAAGATAATTTAGAACATTTAGAAGTAATTAGACAATTAAACAAAGATCAAAATAGTAAAAAATATTTAGGAGATATATTCTATGCTATTAAAAAGATAGATTTAAGAAAAGAAAATTATATAGACAAATTTAATCACGCATTTATAGCGTATTATAATAGTTATCCGGTAGGATATATTTCACTTTCTTATATAGAAGAAGATTATCAAATAAGTTGTGGTATTTTAAACCAATATAGAAAACAACATCTTGCTTCCTTACTTATTTCTGAATTTAGTGATTATTTACTTAATAGTAATTATGATATTAATAAAATAATAGCAGTAATAGATAAAGAAAATACAGCTAGTAAAATGGCCGCTAATTTAGCTGGTTATAGTGAAGATGATAATACCTATAATATAAAAAAATAAATCTTTATTATTTAATTAAATTATTACTTCCTTTATTTTTGATAATGATATATAATTATTTTATAATAAAGGAGAATAAAATGAGGAAAGTTTTAAATAAAAAAGAATTAGAAAATATAGATGCTTATTTTAGAGCAGCAAATTACTTGTCAGTTGGGCAACTTTATTTAATGGATAACCCTTTATTACGAAGATCGCTTACTGCTAATGATATAAAACCAAGGATTGTTGGTCATTGGGGAACAGCACCAGGTCAAAATTTTATTTATGTCCATTTAAATAGGATAATAAAAAAATATAATTTAAATATTATATATATTTCAGGACCGGGTCATGGTGGAGAAGCAATGATTGCTAATAATTATTTAGATGGAACATATAGTAAGTTTTATAAAGATGTAACCGAAGACGAAGAAGGAATGAAAAAATTATTTAAGCAATTTAGCTTTCCATTTGGTACATCTAGTCATGTTGCCCCAGAAGTTCCCGGATCAATAAATGAGGGAGGAGAACTAGGGTATAGTCTTTCCCATGCAGCTGGGGCAGTCTTAGATAATCCTAATCTAATAGCAGCTTGTGTTGTTGGTGATGGTGAAGCTGAGACAGGACCTCTTGCTACTAGTTGGAATATTAATAAATTTTTAAATCCTATTAAAGATGGTGTAGTTTTACCGATTTTACATAGAAATGGATATAAAATTGCTAATCCTACTGTTTTTGGAAGAATGAAAGATGAAGATGTTGGATATTTTTTTGAAGGACTTGGTTGGCAAACATATTTTGTATCAGGTGATGAGCCTTTAAAAATGCATCAAGCAATGGCCTATGCTTTAGATTGTTGTGTTAGAGATATTAAAAATATAAAAAATGGTAAAAAGAAAAAATATCCTTTAATTATTCTTACAACTCCTAAGGGTTGGACAGGTCCTAAAAAAGTTAGTGGAAATGTAGTAGAAGGCAGTTTTAGATCACATCAAGTGCCTATTCCTATTACACGCGAAAATTTAGTTGATTTACCACTTTTAGAAAATTGGTTGAAAAGTTATCATCCTGAAGAGTTATTTACTAAGTCAGGAAAATTAAAAGCTGAACTTAAAGATTTAGCACCATCACCATCTAAATGCATGGGAGCAAGTGCTTATGCAAATGGCGGTTTATTACTTAAAGAATTGATTACACCAAATTGGGAAGATTATGCTATTGATGTTAAAATACCTGGTGCTAATGTTAATCAAGATACTATGATTTTAGGATCTTATATCCGTGACTTGTTTGTTTTAAATAATGAAAATAAAAATTTTCGTATTTTTGGACCTGATGAGGCATTATCTAATAAATTTAATCATGTATTTGAAGTAACTAATAGAACTTGGAATTTTAAAACTTATAAAAGTGATGAATTCTTAAGTAGTGATGGTAGAGTAATGGATTCATATTTATCTGAACATTTATGTGAAGGAATGTTAGAAGGTTATTTACTTACTGGAAGATATGGATTTATGCATAGTTATGAAGCTTTTATTAGAATAGTTGATTCTATGGCAAGTCAACATGCTAAGTGGTTAAAAGTATCAAAACAAATTCCGTGGAGAGCCGATATAGCTTCCCTTAATTATTTATTAGTGTCACATGTTTTTCAGCAAGATCATAACGGTTATACTCATCAAGATCCTGGGTTTATGAATCATTTAGTAACAAAAAAAGCTGATATTGTTAGAATATATTTACCACCTGATGCTAATTGTTTACTATCATGCTTTGATCATTGTATTAAAACTAAAAATTATATTAATGTTATTATTGCTAGTAAGCATGAAAGACCACAATGGCTAAATAAAGAACAAGCGAAAATTCATTGTAAAAAGGGGATAGGAATATGGGATTTTGTTAGTGATGATAAAAATCCTGATATTGTAATCGCATCTTGTGGCGAGACTCCTACAATGGAAGCTATTGCAGCAGTTGAAATATTAAAATCATCAATAAAAAATATTAAGATTAGATTTGTAAATGTTGTTGATTTAATGAGACTTCAATCTGATACAACACATCCACATGGAATGAATGACTCTGACTATGATGAAATATTTACTAAAGACAAACCTATTATATTTAATTTTCATGGTTATCCTTCTTTAATACATGAGCTAACTTATAAAAGACATAATCAAAATTTACATGTTCATGGATATAAAGAGGAAGGAACAATTACAACGCCATTTGATATTAGAGTTCAAAATGAAATAGATAGATTTCATATAGTTATATGTGCTCTAAGGGAAATTGAAAAGTATAAAGGAATTTCTAATCCACTTATTGATTGGTGTAATCAAATGCTTGGGATGCATAGAAAGTATATTAGTGAATATGGTATTGATATGCCATATATTAGAAATTGGAAATTTAGTAATGATAAATAATAAAAAAATCTTACATTTTTTGGAAGATTTTTTTATGTAATTTATTTTTTTATTGAATTATTGAACTTTTTTATAGTAAAAGGTATAAGGTCTAGCATTACTATACTTACAGTTTATTAATATTTCTAAATATTTTCCATTGTTATTATACATTGGATCATAGATTATAGTTTTCTCATCTTGCACAATTAAATAGTTTTCTTTCCACGTGATATGTCTAAAATTAGTAGAACCATCTTCTAATAACTCTAGTTTTACTAATTCTGTATCTGGCATTGTATGTTTTTTATTAATATTGAAAAATTTGGATAATTCAATAATTTCTCCTTGTAATTCCCAAGTCCCGATTAATTCTTTAGGATGAATATTTTTTAAATTTTTTTCTAGTTTTTTATTGTGTTTTATTACATCTTGGTTTTCTACAGTTAAATCATAAGCTTCTATAAAAATATCTATTTTATTATTGCTTTCGATTTCATAAAACCCTCCTCTAATTTGGATTTTATTTTGTTCAGCAAAGCGAATGATATCTTGGTATGTTTCGACAATAGAATTCATAACAGTGGCATGGAGTACAGATTTTTCTTGGTAACTGTTATTATATAAAATCATAAATCCATCTTTTTCTAAAGATTTACGATCTATTTCTTTTATTTCTAGAGGAGAAATCATATATCCCATAAAGCAGGAAATCTGACTATCTTTATATCCTTTTTCGTAATTAATAAACACTTTAGGATAATCTTTATATTTTTCAATAGATATTAATTTATCTGCATTATTCCGATTTTCTAATTCAAAGTACTTTCCTAAAAAATAACGCTCTGAATTTGGAATAAATTCTACCGTGTTACTTTTTTTAGAGTCTGTTTTTGTTTCTGCTACAAGTTTTTTTAGATAATTAATTTTTTTATTACTTTCGTTTTGTATTTTTATAATTTGTTTTTCTAACTGTACTGAATCTAATCCTTCTTTTAATATTGTTTTAATTTCATCTAAAGAAAATCCTGTTTCCTGTAAGCGTTTAATTATAATAAATTCTTTTACTTGATTTTTATTATAATATCTGTATCCTGTAAAAGGATCTACTTTAGTAGGTTTCAATAAACCAATATTGTGATAATAACGTAATGTTTTTAATGATGTATTGCATAGATAAGAAAATTCGCCAATTCTATACATAATATTCCTCCTTGGTTACATGATAACATTAACCTTCAGGGGAAAGTCAATCTTTTTTTATATTGGTTAAATACCTATACACTATATTTTTTAATACGTATATTAATTTTGAGGAGGATATATGTATAATTATAATGATTTTTTAGAAAAAGAAAAAAATGGTGATAGGATAATGAGTTTATATTCACCAAGAGAGGGATATATGAGAGGAAATTTATTTCCAGAATTATATGACGCTTATAAGAATTATAAACCTTTTATGTTAAGAGCAAATGATGAGCAAAGTAAAATGTTACTTGAACTTAGTGAAATAAGTTTTGCTAGTCATGAACTTAATTTATATTTAGATTTACATCCAACGGATAATTCTGTAATTGCACTTTTTAATGATTATCGTAGAAAAGCTAATCAAATTATGAATGAATATGAAAATAAATTTGGTCCTATATCTATAGATAGTGATTCTTTAAATGTAACTCCATTTTTATGGGAAGAGGAAGCATGGCCTTTTGAAGGAGGTAATAAATAATGTGGGCATATGAAAAAAGATTACAATATCCAGTAAACATCAAAAACAAAGATTTAAGAATGGCGAAAATCTTAGTAACACAATATGGTGGTGCTAATGGTGAATTAGCTGCAGCACTTCGTTATTTGAATCAACGATATACTATGCCAGATAATCGTGGTAAAGCTTTGCTTACTGATATTGGAACAGAAGAATTAGGACGCCATCGTTATCATTTTTAATTGACAACGATCCAAAAGATAGCAGTAATTAGATTTTTTTTTGATAGAAAAACTGTACAAAAATAAAGTACTTGAAAATAGAAAATAGATGATGTAGAATTTAAGTATAAAATAGAAGGAGAAAGAAAATGGAAAAAAGAAAAGATATATTGCTAGTAATACCCCTAATACTAACAATAGTTCTAATGGGGGGGGGTTACTTACGCCAAATATAGTAAGAGTATAGAAACAAAAAAAGAAATAACAATAAAAACAGGGACAAGGTATATAGGAATATATGGAGAAAACAAAGAAAATATAGAACTAGGACAAACATATACATTTACAATAGAAAATAGAGGAGCAGAAAACGCAAGTTATAGATTATATATCGAAGGTATAGAAAATAGTAGTATAAGTTATAGTTATACAAAAAGTGGAATAACAACAACCGGAACATTAGCAAATAAAACAATAGATGAAGGTAATTTAAAAGTAGAAGAAAAGATAACTATAACAATAACATTTACAGGAAGTGGAAGTTATAAAGGAAAACTAAAAGTAGAAACAAAAGACTATATGAATGAGCCCAATGCTCCAGTGTTAATAGGAGATATGATCCCAGTAACATATAATGGAACAAACTGGGTAAAAGCAGATATAAATAAAAACAATTGGTATGATTATAATAGAGGAGTCTGGGCCAATGCTGTAACGATAAAAGATGCAAATAAAAGAACAACATATAAAAGTGCAGCAGTAGGAACAACAATAGATTTAAATTATGTAAACTTAATGTTAGTATGGATACCAAGGTATAGTTATACACTAAGAGATAAATATGGCTATCAAATAGAAGGAGCATCAACACCAAGCCAAGCAATACCTGGAGCCTTTGATATCAAATTTGTAAATACAACTACAATTGAAAAAGGAACAGGAAAATACACAGGAACAACGCCGAGTAATTATTATACACCATCGTCATTTTGTTGGGGCAACAGTTGTGATGTAGAGTCAACAAGAAGTAATGCAGGAAATACAGAGTTACCAGGGATCTGGATAAGTAAATTTGAGTTAACTGGAGCAATAAGTGCAATAACATCAGTACCTAATCAAACAAGTATAAGGAGTCAAAACAATTCATCATTTTTCAATAATATAAAGAGTCAAATAAATGGGAATAATGGTTCAACAAATTATGGTTTAAATGGAAATTATGATACACATATGATAAAGAACACAGAATGGGGAGCAATGGCATACTTAAGTCAAAGTAAATACGGAAAATATGGGAATTCAAATTATGAAGGAGCAAATAAAGAGATTTACACAAACAATTATAGTGGTTATCAAGCAGGGTGTAGTAAAGGAGCACCCGGAACAGGCGCAAATGGTAAAGGATCTTCATCTACATGCTTACATAAATATAATGAAGATTCACTAGGAACCGGAGCCAGTACCACTGGAACAATATACGGAATATATGATACATCAGGAGGAGCATGGGACGCAGTAATGGGAATTTTTAATGGCAGTGTATCTCAATTAGGATTCACTACTATGCCGGAAGCAAAGTACTATAATTTATATACAAATACAACGACTAGTATAAAAGGAGATGCAATATATGCCGATGGAACAGCTGGCTTTTATGGAGATTATCAAAGGTTTGCAACTTCTTCCAAGCCTTGGTTGCTTCGTGGTGGTATTGATAACAATGGTGTTATTGCGGGCGTCTTCTATTTTGATTGTTACTCTAATACTCCTATGCCCTACGGTGGTTCACGCCTTGCTATTTCTGCATGGTAGATATAAATAATAATAAAAAAGAAAATAATAATACATCAAAACAAGTATTATTATCAGTACTTGGAGTAGCAATTTTGATTGTTGCTGTTGTAGGTATTTCATTCGCTGCTTTTACTTATACTAAAACAGGAGTTCAAGAAAACACTATTTCTACTGGTACTATTACTATGAATTATAATGAGCCAGAAAATGGTATTAGTATTGAAAACGCCATACCTATGGACGATGCAACTGGTAAGGCATTAGAGGGTACTAATAACGTTTTTGATTTTACTGTAACTGCTACTATAAAAGGTAAAACTGCTATTGACTATGATGTGGTTGCTGTAAAGGAAAACAAAGGTGATAATTTTATACAAGATAAAGATATTAGATTATATTTAGAAAAAGGAACAACTCAAGATAATTATGATCAAGTAGAATTTGGGCCCAATCCATTTACAGCAGATGGTTCTGGAAAATATGAAACAGACGGTGATGCAATGAAACTTACTTCAGGAACATTTGATAATAAAAGTGATACTACTGGTAATGCACAAACTTTTAATACATATTATCGCTTAAGAATGTGGGTTGCTCAGGATTATCAATTAACTGAAACTTCTAAGACATATAAAGTAAAAGTAAACGTCTATGGTAAAGGTCAAGATTAAGATTAAATTAAGGAGAGCGCGCTTTTTTTAATTTCTAAATTAACAGTAAGTCAAAAATAAGGTATTTACAAATACCGGAGGTTAGGTGTAATATGTAAATATAAGAATAGAGCCCTATAATAC
>CANQWY010000066.1 GCA_947627675.1 uncultured Bacilli bacterium | reverse complement strand
TGGGGCGTTAGCTCAGCTGATAGAGCGCAGCATTCGCATTGCTGAGGTCGCGGGTTTGATTCCCGCACGCTCCACCATACTAGACAAATTCAGGTCGGAAGACCTTTTTTCATTGCTCTGACCCCTATAAAACCAGCTAATTTCCGGTATTTGAACTTTTTTATTCTTGTCCACTAAAATTCCGCTCGGAAATACCAAAAGTTTACATTTTTGAGCGTATTCAGGAGTGAGCCTAAAAAAATGAGTACCTAAATAATTAACGAAATGTAAGGCAAAGTCAATGAATTCTTGATATTTGAAGTTATCATTGTCAGATAATTCAACGATTTTGGCTTTATAATCGTTGATTTCGCTTTCTGTTTTAGCTAGTCTTTCTTGTAGCATTTTTTCAACAGTCACATTTGCAGAATCTGTGTCTATTAGTTTATTTGCTATTTTATCGAACTCTTTTTCCGCATTTATAATTTTGCTTCGAAGACTTTTGATTTCATAGTCATTGTTGTCTTCTTCCGCTTTCCATACGCGCCTTAAAGCTCTCTGCACCTCTTGTGAATGCTCATCCGTAAATTCTAATGAATTCAAAAGATTCTTTACTTTTTCTTCCAACTCGTCTTTTTTGATTGAGAATTTGCATTTTACCTTTCTACATTTATACCTGGAATATATTTTCGGACTTTTACCGTTTGTTGTCGAAAAACCTACTAATTTACTCCTGTCGCTTTTGCCAACTCGCCCCTCTTTTTCTTCCTCCTCGTGACATTCTTTATGCATAGTTATAATATTTAATAAAAAATTGGGATTTCCGTTTTTTCGAGGTCCTTTATTATATTTTTTTGCTCCACTTACTAAACCCAAAATGTACAGATGTTGCTCTTTGGTTATCAATGCCTCATGCCGACCATTTTCACACCTAGCATTTACAAATTTACCCTTTTTCTCAACAATCCCCGCATAATATGGGTCTGAAACAACTTTTTTCCACCTATCAAAAGTGTAGCCCTTTTGTTTACCGCTCTTAACATACGGTGTATTATTGTATTCGTCCATAGATTGGTGAATGGTAATCAGTCCATCACCTAATCTTGATAATATTCTTTTTAGGTAGGGTTTTAGTTCTGGAATAGGGACATGGACTCCAGGTTCCGTACCTTTCATATAGCCAAATTTTGGCTGAAATGGATAACGACCGTTATTAATCGCCGCAGTTTGGCCGTTTACGGCTTTGTTAAATCTTTCCGTATTACTGGATTGAGCACCGAAAAATTGTATATATCGTTGAAAATCAATTAGAGTTTTTTGACTTTCGCTTAATGAATCATCGTAATTTAATTCTGGATTCTTCGCAAAAACTACTTCTGCTCCTTGCATTCCAAATGCAGTTAAAAAATAACCAGCCTCGTTCATAGACCTCATAAATCTATCAGGTTCGTTTAGAATCACATAACGGATTTTTCCTTTATATTTCTTACATATTTCTAGCATCTCACGCAAATCGGCTCTATTGACGTTCTTGCCTTTTTTACTCGAATGAATGCCAATCCACCAGCCCCCATTTTTTCTGCCAATTTCGGCCTCTGTTGGAATATGTGCGCCTAGTTCCTGTGCTTTCTTCTCAATATTGGCTCTTTGAACAGGTAAACTATCACTATCACCTTGTGTATAGGATGAAACTCGGCAGTTTCCTAATGCCCATATTTGTTTAGTTTTATTGTTCCTGTTTGAGATAGCGTAAGCTGAGTTTAAATTTTTCATTTAGTTCTCCTTATTAAATTATATGAACTTTAACTGGTAAGTTCCACTTGTACTTATTTTGAATGGTTAGTTTTGGAATTATTAGTTGACTTTTCTGACTTCCAAATTTCATAAATTAACTTAAAGAAATCGTAAAGGTCTTGTTCTGAAGTTTCGGAAATACAATTCATATTTCGTTTAACTCGCTAAGATTAGTACTATCGATTTCGTGCTGCTGGCAGCCTTCTAATGTTTTGTTAAGTCGTTCTTTTTTAGATTCTTCAAGCTGATTTTTTGACCCCTCTTTCATAGATAGATGACTACTTTCGAATATAGAATGTTGTTTTATATACTTTACTCTTGCTTTAAATTGCGCTAAATCTTTTGAGTCCGGCCTCAGACTGTGACTATATTTTCGACGTTTCAACAATATGCCGAACGCTTGGTTTTTTATCTCTCCTTCTCTCTCTTCTGGGGAGAGATAGGCTAGAACATTGTCTTTACGAGTTTTTTCGTAGTCCTCGCTACACCCTAGACGATGGACATTTACAGCCTCAGGATAAGGCACTTTTGTATCCGTAAAGTAGATGCATCTTTCGTTATTTTCAACTTTGAATTCGATTTTAATACCTGACTCCCGTAGTGTACCCTCTGCCTTGCGAAGTCTTTTGCCAATTTGACTCAAATCTTTCGGCCAATTGACTCTGTCACGCAGATGATATATTTCCTTAGGCATATTAAGAATACATATATTATCGATAGCGTCGTAAAAATCTGCAGCGGTTCCTTGACAGCGAATAAAACGTTCTGCAACAAATTTTGCTAATTGTGCTACTGGGTCTGCCTCAATACTCTCCTCAATTTGCCGAACTTTATTATCGGACAGGATTGCCTGAAATTCGTCGAAAGGTTCGTTTTTAATGGCAGAATAAATGGCACAGCCCCACCTACCAAAGTCCGCCATTCTAGGAAGACCGCTTGTTGGAGTTTGTGGAAATATTTTCATTGCTTTTGATAACACCGTAAACATGGCACCGAGGATTAAAGGTTTTTCTTCCTCAAACTTGCTCCAAAGTTCCAGTTCGGTTAGACGCTTTTCTTCGGGTATTCGCTCGATGTTAATAATTATAGCCCTATCAAGCAGGTCCGCTTGTGTAATGAAATTATTAATTCCGTTTAACATCAATGGACGCTTGAAGTTATAGATTATTTCGTCGTCATCGCTATATAGTTTTCGTTTTGAAAATCCGTCACCAGTAATTAAACGACAAAGTATATCTGAATTGTCTTTTTCTAAAAAAGAAAGATTGTCAAAGAATAACAGCGAGTGACGGTTTGCCAATCTGGCAAGCTCAATTTCACCTGTTATCTTTCCTGCGCTTACGAGCCTAGACGGGTCCGCTAACTCTTTTAGCATCCTCATTGGAGTACTCTTTCCTGCACCCTGTGAACCATTTATTACTAGGATTGGCTTTGGAATATCAGGTATAAGAGTTGATATGGCAAAAGCGAGAAACATATACCAGTCTTTCTCTTTAGTAATATTGGTAAATTTGCGAAATAATTGGATACTTCCGCCTCGTTTTGGCATAATTTGCGGTTTCTGATGGTTATATCTGCGAAACATAATCGGTGGTTCTTCTACGATTTGCCAATCTTTTTCGTTGATACGTACCGCCGCTTTACCTAAATCATACCAAATTTCATTATCTATTTTTCGTAACCTGGGTTCCAACATAATTTCATTGCCTTTGTCGTAAATGGCTATTCCTTCGAGCGCTCGCTTTATATCTGTTGCCTGATTATTTTTTAGAATCACGTGATAATTCTGATACGACTGCATATTGAGCCAAGCAGTACACTCCCTAGAATGAATGCGATATATTTCAGACCCGTTGCCTCCGACTGCGAGATAAGCCTCGCCGAATTGGTCGTGAAAAAGTTTATTGTGAGTTGCTATATTTCGGACAAAAGCGTCCGTAGGTAGTCTGAGAGCCTTAGCTGCCATTTTTTTACCTCCAATTTAATAAATGTTGATATTGGAGTAAATCGGTACCTTTTTACCCATAGATATTGCGCATTCGCAAATATCATATTTCCATTTTTTCATATGTAGAAAGGGTCGAAAAAAAGTCGTACGAAAGTACGAATTTATGTATTTCTAATGACAATTAGAACGGTGCAATTTTATTGCTTTCGGAAATTTTGTTTAATGCTCGCATAAAGTCTCTCTTTTCGTCATCTGTTAACGTTGAAACCTCAACCCGTGAGCTAAATCTAAGCTTTTTATTTCTTATTTTGATGAAGAGGTCGGCAATAGCAGGTTCGAGTTTTAAATCACTTTTAATTTGGGAAAAAGTCCTCTGTGTGGCTTTACCTGTAATTTTTGCAAAATCCTCCATTGTGAGTTCTTGCCCCATTATGTAATTATTGGAAAAGAGGTAGCTAAATAGCGTATTGGGTATGGTATCTGCCTTATAACTAACGACAAAGCGTCCATTTACGTAAAGATTCCCGGTTTCTCTATTAAATGATAATGTATAAAAATTATCTGATGTACCACAGATTTCGTTAAAGACCTCCTCAAAATTGGGTAGAGCCTCTACGATAAAGTAGCGAGCCTCTTCAGCTTTTTTGGCAATTTTTGGACTCTTCAAGTTGTAATGAATAAAATCATCATCCTCTATGAGAAAAGGCGACTCCACTTTTTCGATGTCCACTAACTCTTCTGGGACCTCTTCCTGACTTATTTCAAATTTAATACATTTTTTATCATTTTCAAGAAGTTCCAGAACCTTTATTTGATGTTCAACCGAAAAATTATAATGTAAATCTAATGAACAAAGTTTAATCTTTCTGTCAAACTCGTACAAAAGCGCTTGATGGATAGCCTCCGTCATTAATTGTATCTCTTCCTTTACGGTAAATCTCTGGCTAAGATAATCTTGACTTTTCTTAAATATCTCTTCTTTTTCCTCAAATGTTAGTTCGCGCATAACACTATTATATCATGTACTAACAAATAATAGCCTCTCTCCCTTATTCTCCCATATCTCTCACGCTTTCCCCGATAATTTATTAATTATTACGTAGTTTTAGCCGAGAAATTACGCAGAACTTATTCTACGCAGTAGTATTTTTTTCGCATTTATGCTATAATTAAGATGTTCTAGATTTTCAATTCTATAGTAGGTTTACCCCCGACGAGGTAAAGTGAAGAATTGGACCCCGAGTGGAGCACTCGCTCCAGTCGGCCCAATCGCCTGCTGTAGAAAATGAAGTCTAGAACACTCCATAGCGAGTGTTCCACTTGGTTATGGAACCAATATCATTTTTACAAAGGGCTAAATAATGGCAGAAGAAAAGCTAAACGCAAAACAGCTAAAAGAAAAAATTAGTCAGCAAAGAACAAAAATCGAGTCGCTCCAGACGACCTACGACAGCAAAATTAGATTGCTAGAGAGTAAGAAGGATAGACTAGATACCAAAACTCGCCTGACTTCATCTTTTGCGATTACGTCAAAGGCTAGCGAGAAAGTTGAGAAGACACTAGCTGAACTAGAGGTTGTTAATGAGGAACTCGAAAAACTTAAAAGTGAAAAAAGCGAAAAGTTGACAGAGGCTAAGCAAACTTTAGCTGATTTGAAAAGCAAACTTAAAGACGCTAAATTAGCAAATAAAACCACAAATTCTAGCGAAATTGGTGACAAATTCAAAATTACAGGATTTAAAGTGCCTGAACAAGTACTCCGCATTAAAGAAAAATCACTCCGTATCAGTAAAATATTGAGCGGATTTGGTATTTTCCTCGTTTTCTTAGCACTTTCAAGCCTACCAAATATGGCTTCATCTATTGAATCGGGATTTGGAATCATTTTTGGTTTACTGGGCGCTCTTTTCGTAGCTCCTGATTTAATTAAAGGTTATAAAGAGAAAAAACTATCAGTTAATATAATTATTTCCTCAGTAATGGCAGGAATTGCTATATTAGGTTCAGTTATTGGAATGATTGCTACCCCAATATCAATCAATACAACGTGCAGTCAATATAATGATGTGAACGAGGTGCCGTCAGACCAAAAATGGATGTGTAGCGGTCGTATAGACGAGCTCAATGCGCAGAAAGAGGCTGAACAGAAAGCAAAAGCAGAGGCTGAACAAAAAGCCAAAGACGAATGCTCAGCTAAAAATTATGGTTGGAATTATAGTGCAAATCGCTGCAATAACGACGACGAGCAGAAAGCAGCTGAAGAGAGCAAAAAGGCATCAGAAGCTGAAAGCCAGGCAAAATCGGAATGCTCTGCGAAAGGCTATGATTGGAATTCTAACGCAAAACGTTGTAATGACGACGCTGAACAGCAAGCACTAAATCAAAAAAGAGCTGAAGAAAAAGCAAAGCAAGAAGAGGCTAACAAAACCACTACTTACACCGGCACCGACCACGACGCAAACGATTCGGCAGGATTATACGATAAACTAATGAACGCTTGCTGGGATAAACTCGAAGACTTTTGGATGCCGGGTGTTTCAATTCTAGATAGTGCTAACGGATACCCAATAACTTATAGTGTGACGCTGAAAGGTGACGGAACATTGGTTGAGGGAACTATGATGGGAGCATATCGGACTAAGAGTGGAAACATCAAAGACTTATACTGCACCTACAAAAATGGCTCTGTTAGTATCGACGGCATATAATTACAGAAAGGATTAAATGGGTCTATTCGCTTTAATATTTGGATTACTGGCTGCCGTAGGTTATTTCCTTCTTTGGTTGGTTTCTGTGATTCTCGGTTTGTTCGGAGTATCAGTTGCTGGTCTGTCGGGCTACCTTAGTAGAAAGAAAAAGAGAAAGGAATTGGAAAAGCTCAAACAAGGAACTCCTGAGAAAGAACGAAAACAAATAAAAGAAGAAGTGCGACGAGAAATGCTGAAAGAGGAATATAGAGCTGAAATCTTGGCAGAACTTGATTCCAAAACAAAATAAAAACACAAATTCAATAACTGGATTTCTCTCTTAAAAGTTCATATAATTTTGATATGAAAGACCCTAAAGAGGAGCAGCTAATAAACCAAATTTTCAACTCTCACGCATTATCTCAAGAGAATGAGGCTAAATCAGTGACAATTATGAAATATCTCGGTGACGACGAAGACTATCATTTTGTTGTGCTAGATAAATTTAACATTTCCGACGAGGTTGAACGGCTTGATTATATGAATTACCTCAAAGACACAATGCTCAAATCGGGTAAAATGAAAAAACATCTCTGGACTAAAACCACAATCTTGTTTTAACCCACAGAATTCACTCTTTCTCTCCCTTTCTCTCCCTTTCTCTCCCTTGTGCTCTCAAATACCTAGACGTAAATAATATTGCTAATTCAATCATTCACTAATTAGCACTCAAAATATCACGACATATTATTAAATCTTATTCATACTGCCATTTTCACTCTCGTTTTCACTCTCACTATTAGTTTGAACCCATTCCGTTGTTAAAAGCAAAGAATCCATATAATCCCCGGCTTGCCACATACTATATTCGTGAGTAAGGATAGAATACCACCTCTGTAATTCATTTTTTATTTCTTTTAAATCTTCGTTTTTTAGCGTATTTCCTGTATTTCCTGTATTTGCATTATTTTCTCTATCTGGTATAATAGATGTAGTGGACTCCATATTTAAAAGTGTAGAACTTTTAGTCGTATGGTCCACCAGATATTTAGCATGAAAAAAATCGCGAAAACGCAGCAAATTGAAAAATCAAACGGAACGACCGGAATTCAC
>CANQWY010000065.1 GCA_947627675.1 uncultured Bacilli bacterium | reverse complement strand
GTCCCCTGTAAATTACAGGTTACAATCCTCTAACTAATAACTATTATAAAATGTCCAACTTTTGGGGTTCATATCAACCTATAGTTTTTACTATTGGTTTTTTTATTAAAATTGTTTTTTGTATTTTATTAATTTAAAATAAATATTATTATTTTAATAAATTTATATTTAGTTTACTAAATAAGAAATTTTATTTTTTTGTTTGTATTAATAGACTTTAGAGTAGCAATTTGATACAATAAAATATAGTTGATAGAAAAGAGGGAATATATATATGAAAATAATATCTATAAATGCTGGAAGTAGTTCTTTAAAATTTAGTTTATTTGAAATGGACAATGAGCAATTGATAGCTAGTGGCTTATTCCAAAGAATAGGAATGAATAACAGTAATTATATAATTAAGTTTAATGGGCAAAAAATATCTCAGGAAGTAGAAATGAATGATCATACAGATGCTTTTAATATTTTAATAGATAAACTTGTTAGTCTTAATATTATAAATTCATTAGACGAAATTGACGGAATAGGTCATAGACTTGTTCATGGTAAAGATAAATATAGTTCATCTGTTATTATTACTGATGAGGTTATTGAAGATTTACTTAATTTTACAGATTATGCACCGCTTCATAATCCTGCTAATGTTCTTGGAATTAAAGCTTGTCAAGAAGTTTTTCCTAATAAGATAATGGTAGGGGTTTTTGATACAGCATTTCACCAAAGTATGTCTGAGATAAATTATTTATATGCTATTCCTAATGAATGGTATGAAAATTATGGAGTTAGAAAGTATGGATTTCATGGTACAAGTCACAGATATATAGCAGATTTTCTTAGCAATAAATTAGAAAGAGATGATCTAAAAATAATTAATTGTCATATAGGTAATGGTGGTAGTATTTGTGCTATAAAAAATGGTAAATGTATTAATACAACTATGGGATTTACACCATTATCTGGTATTATGATGGGTACTAGAAGTGGAGATGTAGATCCATCCATTATTCCATACGTTATGGAAAAAGAGGGAATGAATGCCAGTGAAGTTATTGATAATTTAAATAAAGTTTCCGGTCTTTTAGGAGTTAGTGAAAAGTATAGTGATATGAGAGATATTATAGATGGTATGAATAACGGGGATTCAAAGTGTCGCCTTGCCTTTGAAAAATATTGCCGTAGTGTAACTAACTTTATAGCTTCTTATTATGTTGAATTAGAAGGTGCTGATATTATTTCCTTTACAGCAGGAGTTGGAGAAAATTCTAGTCCTTTTAGAAAAAAAGTATGCGAGAATTTAGCTTGTCTTGGAATCAAAATTGATGAAGAAAAAAATAATGTAATGGGCGATTTTGCAAAAATTAGTACGGATGACTCTAAAGTTGAAGTTTATGTTGTACCAACAAATGAAGAATTACTTATAGCACGTGATACACTTAAATTTATTAATAAATAGAATGGATGAAAATTATGTTTAAACAAATTTATAAAGCTATAAAAAGGTATGATACTATTGTAATTGCAAGACATGTTGGGGTTGATCCAGATGCGATGGCAAGTCAGATTGCATTGAGAGATTCTATAAAACTTACTTTTCCAAATAAAAATGTCTATGCCATAGGAACAGGTACAAATAGATTTTCCTTTATAGGAAAACTAGATAAAATAGAAGAATATTCTAATAGTTTATTAATAGTAGTTGATACTCCTGATAAAAAAAGAATAGATTCTGCTAGAGTTAGTGATTTTTCATATGTTATTAAAATAGATCATCATCCTTTTATAGAAAAATTTGCTAATATTGAATATATTGAAGATACTGCCAGTAGTGCTGCTCAAATAATAATGGAACTTATTTTAAATACAAAATTACTATGTAATAAAGACATTGCTGAGGTATTGTATTATGGTCTTATTAGTGACTCAAACCGTTTCTTATTTAATAGTTGTACAGCCAAAACTTTCTCACTAGTATCAACATATTTGAAAAACTATTGTATAGATATTAGTAAGGTTTATCAAAATTTGTATTTAAGACCATTTAATGAAGTCAGACTAGAGGGATATATTGCATCTAATATGATCGTAACGGATCATGGTGTTGGTTATATTGATATTACAGATGATATTCAAACAAAATATAAAGTTGATAGTGCTGCAGCCGGTAATATGATTAATAATTTTAATTTTATTCAAGAAATATTAGTATGGGTAACAATTACTGAAGATGTAAAAAATGGTCAAATTAGAATTTCTATTAGGTCACGAGGACCTGAAATAAATAAAGTTGCCGAAAATCATAATGGTGGTGGGCATAAATTTGCTAGTGGAGCTAAGGTTGAGACATTTGAAGAAGCACACAGTATTGTTAATGAACTTGATAAAGTTTGTTCACTATATATAAAAGATAATTTTCTTGATGAGGAGGTTATTTAAATGGTAATAAAAAGCGCTGATTTAGAAATTTTAGCAACACGCAGAAGTCAGTATCCTGATGGAGGACTTCCTGAATTTTTATTAGTAGGTAGAAGTAATGTTGGAAAGAGTAGCTTTATAAATACTATACTTGGTAGAAAAAATTTAGCCTATACTTCTTCTAGACCTGGCAAAACCCAAACTTTAAATTTTTATTTAGTTAATAAAAATTTTTATTTAATTGATGTACCTGGATATGGTTATGCAAGTGTATCTAAAAAAACTCAAGAAAAATTTGGAATGATGATAGAGGAATATTTGCAAAAAAGGCAACAATTAAAAAGAGTATTTTTAATCGTTGATTTTAGAATAAAACCAACTGAAGATGACGTACTTATGTATAATTTTTTAAAGTATTATAATTTACCAGTTACAATAATTGCAACTAAATCAGATAAAATTGGAGGTAGTAAAAAAGAAAAATGTTTAAAACAAATAATGGATACAATTGATTTAGTTGTAGGTGATGATATAGTAGTTTTTTCTAGTGTTACTAAGCTAGGAAGAGAAGATACTATTAATAAAATTGAAAGTCTAGTAGATGAAACTATTTAGACTTTTTTCATATTATATTTTAGGTGATAATATGAGAGTAGAAAGTATGGATGAAGATATTAGAATATTTATCCACAATTTTTATTTTAATAATATAGATTGGCATGATAAATTAGAAATTGAGACAAATATTAGAGATATTTTAAATAAAATCTGTAATAATTATAAGATAAAATTAAAAGGGTTTTATAGAATAAAAATATATCCACATAATATAGGAACATTCATTGAGGTAATTAAAATAGATGATGATAATTATGACGGTTGTGAAGTTGACTTTAGAATAGTGGTAATCTTTAATAAGGAAATGTATTTAAAATTAGATGATTATTACTATTTTATAGAATACGAGAAACTATATTATGATGGATATTATTACATTAATTTAGATGATATAGATGATTATTTAAATATTATTGATTTTGGAGATATCGTTTTTGATGATGAAATTAATTTTAATAAGGCTATTATAATAAAAAAAAATAAGACTACTTAAAGTCTTATATAACTATAGCAATCATATTGTTTGATCCTTTATTAATGACTTTAGAAAGAGTTTGTTGAAGTTTAAATCTAATGTTATCTGGCATCATATTAATTTTTGATTGAATACCTTCTTGAACAATATTGTCAAGGCTTCTTCCAAAAATTTCACTTTGCCAGATAGTAGATGGATCTTTTTTATAATCTCTTAAAAGATAATTTATTAATTCTTTTGCTTGGGTTTCACTTCCAATTATAGGTTCAAATGTTGATTCTACTTCTACTTTTATCATATGAATTGATGATGCAACAGCTTTTAATTTTACACCATATCTAGGTCCTTGCTTAACTATTTCTGGATTTTCTAGTTTCATATCATTAACACTTGGAACAGCAATTCCATAACCTGTTTGTTTAACCATTTTTAAGGCATATTTAATTTGATCATATTCTCTTTTAGCAGTATTATATTCTTGGAAAATTCCTAATAAATCTGCTTTACTTGTTACATCAACATTTATTATTTCACTAAGTATTTTGTCATATAGATCATTAGGGGCTGTTAATGTTATTGTAACAATTCCAGTTTTAGGATCAACATCTGAAATATAAGCTTTTTCAATTTCATCACAATCTAAGAAATGATTTGTTATTGTTTCTATATCTCTTAGTTTATCAACTTCTGTAATACTTTCTTTTATTTTTTCAATATATTTCTTTTTTAATGGGTGTTCGTGATTTAAAATAGCAATCCACTCTGGCATACTTACTTTAATCTCTAAAACTGGGAACTCATATAAGGCTTCTCTTAATATTTTATACATATCGATTTCAGTCATCGCATCAATGTTTATCGGCATAACAGGTACTTTATATTTTTCTTTAATTGATTCAGCTAATCTTTCAGTTTCAGGTAATGTAGGATGAGTTGTATTTAAAATTACTATAAATGGTTTATTTATATTGGTAAGTTCTGTTATTACTCTTTCTTCAGCTTGGAGATAATCGCTTCTATTAAATTCTCCAATTGAACCATCTGTAGTGACAACGATACCAATAGTTGAGTGATCTTTTATAACCTTTTCTGTTCCTATTTCAGCTGCCTCTATAAAAGGAATTTCTTCATCATACCATGGTGTTTTAACCATTCGAGGACCATTCTCATCTTCTATTCCCTTAGCATTGTCTATTACATAACCGACACAATCAATTAAGCGAATATTACAACTGAAGTCATCTATTTTTATTTTTGCTGCTTGATTAGGAACAAATTTTGGTTCTGTTGTCATAATCATTTTACCTTGGGCAGATTGTGGAATTTCATCTAATGCTCTTTTTTTCTCATAAGTATCCTCAATATTTGGTACAATTAACGTTTCAACTACTTTTTTTATAAATGTACTTTTTCCTGTTCTAACAGCACCAACTACTCCTAAGTAGATATCTCCACCTGTTCTTTCGGCAATATTTTTAATAATTTCTAATTTTTCCATAAAACTTTTCCTTTCTTCATTTTAAATCTATGTTATTATAGTGGAAAAAAGAACTAAAGTTTATGGCATAACTTGCTATTATTTAAATTGCTTATCATCGATATAATCTTCTAATTTTAAATAGCAGTTAAATAGTTTTTCTTCTAGTTTATTAATTTTTTTTTCTAAATTTTTCTTTTGGAGAAAGTTTTCTTTTTTTTCTAGCTCTGCTTTTAATCTGTTTACTTCATTTTCAAGGGGAGTTATTACGAGAGAAATATACTTTTCAGTTGAGTCCATTAGATCACCTCTGCTTTAAATATTCTATGCAAAATTTGCATAAAAGTCAATATGCATCAATTGCATAATATAAAATATATTTGGTGGTGTAGTATGAATCGTTTGAAAGATTTACGTGAGGATAAAGATTTGAAACAAATAAAAATTGCAAATATATTAGGTTGTTCTCAAGCAACTTATTCAAGATATGAAAATGGTGATTTAAATATCCCAATAGATGTATTAAAAAGATTAGCTCGCTTTTATAATGTTAGTATTGATTATATTATTGGACTTACTGATAATAAAAATCCTTATCCATCTAAAGTTTTTAAATAGATAAAACCCTTATTTCGAAATAATAAGGGTTTTAATCTTTATCCTAAAACATTTTATCAATATCTTTAGGAACATTATCATTTATTATAGTATTTACTATTTTATCTTCTTTTTCTTTACTTACTTGTTTTCCCGTTAAATTACTTATTTCTTTTACAACTTCTCGTAAAGTTTTTTCATCTTTCATATTAGAATTTTGTAATTTTTGCGCTAGGTTCATAATTGTTTCTTTATTTACATTAGTCTTATTTTCAACTTTTTTAAAAAAATTATCTCCAAACATAAAAAGACCTCCTACATAAGTATATGTTTAGAGTTTAAATTTAGTTATGCTTGTCAACTATTTTTTGGTATTTATTTATCTTTTTTGTTAGCTTATTACATTCTTTAGTAAATTCTTCTAAAGAAATTGTCTTTTTTTGATAGCGTTCATTTAATATTTCAAAAGCTTTTTTTAAATATTCTAATTCTTTTTCGGGATTTTTTTTAATAAAATTAAAAATCATTCATATTCATCCTTTCTATTTTTAAATTGAAGGACAATAGGAGTTCCTGTAAAGTCAAAGTTTTCTCTAATTTTATTTTCTAGGTATCTTTCATAAGAAAAATGTACTAAACTTTTGTTGTTAACTCTAAATGTGAATTTAGGAGGTTTTATATCAGTTTGGCTTGTAAAATATATTTTAAGCCTTTTTCCTTTATAACTTGGAGGTATATTTAGTTCATAAGCATCATTTATTATACTATTTAGAACGCTAGTTTTTATTTCTTTTCTTATATTTTCAGATACTTTTATAACTTCAGGCATTAGTGTTGAAATTCTTTTCTTTGTTAGTGCTGATAAAAATACAACAGGTGCATATGTGGCAAATTGAAATTCATTTCTAACTAATTTTTTATAATCATTAATATTTATATTTTTAACAGTGTCCCATTTATTTATAACTATTATTAATCCTTTACCTGATTCTATAGCATATCCTGCAATATGTTTATCATGTTCTTTAATTCCTTCTTCAGCATTTATTACTAAAAGACAAATATCACTTCTGTCAATAGCTCTCATTGAGCGTATTAGACTATATTTTTCAACAGATTCATATATTTTCCCTTTTTTTCTCATCCCTGCTGTATCTATTAAAATATATTCTTCTTTATTATATTTTAAAATGCTATCAATAGAGTCTCTTGTTGTACCTGCAATGTTAGAGACAACAACTCTTTCTTCATTTAATAAAGCATTCATTAGAGAGCTTTTCCCAACATTAGGTCTACCTATTATAGATATTTTAAGTCTTGTATCAATATCGTCACTTTCTACTTTCTTAAAGTCTTTACAAATTGTATCTAATAATTCAATATATCCAGTATTGTGTATGGCGCTTATTGGAATATATGTATCAAAGCCTAGTTCATAAAAATCATATATATTATTTTGAGCTGCTTTTACATCCACTTTATTTATTGCAACTATTACTTCTTTTTTTGACTTTCTAAGAATATCTCTTACAATTAAATCATTTTGAGTTAAGCCTTCTTTTCCGTCAACAATAAATACAACTATATTAGCTTCATCTATAGCAAGTTCTGCTTGCATTTTTATCTCTTCATTAAAAGTCATTTCAGTAGCGTCTATTCCACCTGTATCAATTAGATTGAATTTATAATTGTTATATATTACTGTTTCATATATTCTATCTCTTGTTATACCAGGTGTGTCTTCTACTATTGATATTTTTTTGTTTGCAATTTTGTTAAATAAAGTAGATTTCCCAACATTAGGTCTACCTACTAATGCAACTGTTGGTATCATAATAGCACCTCATTTCTGTCAAAGATTTTACCATAAAATATTTTAAATGTAAATCATTTAAAAAGTTATATTTTTTTTGAAAAAAAATCTAAAAAAAAGGAAATCACTTCTAATAATATTAATGAGACTTAAATTAAAAAGATATTATAGGAGATGATGATTATGAAAAAAAAGGTC
>CANQWY010000064.1 GCA_947627675.1 uncultured Bacilli bacterium | reverse complement strand
TCCTTTCAAAGGTGTATTTTAACACATTTCTTTAAACTGTTTTTTTATTAATGTCTACTTCTCGGGGTGCATTTCAATGTCGGGTGGTTTTATTATGTTCTGGGGTAGGAACATAAAAAAAGAATCTTTCGATTCTTAAGGTCTTGGAACATAATTAAATGGATTTATAATATGCCTTATATACTCACTATATGATGAGTTATACCCCCAACCTTTATCTAAAGACATTTCAAGATGTAAATGACAACCTGTTGAATATCCTGTTGTCCCCATATATGCAATCGTTGATCCTATATCAACATCTTGACCAACTCTTACTGGTATATTACTTTGAACATGAGCATATTGAGAAAACAACAATCTGCCATTTAAGTTATGTACAATTATTACCATATATGCTCCATACACATCTAAAGTATTTCCAACATAATAAACTCTTCCCGCTGCAACTGGATGAATTGGAGCACCACAAGTTCTATTTCTAGTAATATCTACACCTTTATGATTACTTCCATAATTCCAACTTATAGCACCACCATCTACTGGAAATCTAAAACCATTAGATCCTATTAAAGCTCCTGGTGCTACAGAGCTGCTAGAGCCTGAACCAGTTACCTTTTTTGGAACATCACACGTTATACCAATTATATCATTTGATTTACATCCCTTATTTCTATAATAATTTACTCTATTTTGATAAAGTTCAATTTGACCCTTTGTATCTGGAATAGTACCCTCTATACCAGATATTTCTGCTTCAATACGTTCTTTTTCACTTTGCAATTGCGATTTTAATGTTGATAAAGATTTTTGTTTTTCTGAAAGAGACTCTTTTTTTCTATTATTTTCTTCTATCAACTGTTTTAATTCTTGCATAACTTTTTTATTATATTCAGTTAATTGCTCAACAATTGAAATTCTATATATCATATCTGTAATTGTCTCAGCGCCAAAAGCATATTCTAGATAAGCATTATCACCATTTTCTATTTGGTAATAAGCCATTATTTTTTTACTTTCATTACTTTTTTTTTCAATCTTTTTATTACTTTCTTCTATTTCTTTTTGTAAATTTTCTATTTCCTTTTGAGTTTGTTCTATTTGATTTTCTATATTAGCAATATTTTTCTTTATCTGCTCTACTTCTTCTTTACTTTTTGCTATTTTAGACTCTTTTTCTTTTAACTCTTTAGTATATTTTTCTACTGCATCTTCATATTCTTTTAATGTCGTTGCACTAACATTAAATGGAAATAAAATTATAAAGGTTAAGACAAGAAGTAAAACCATTTTTCTTTTATTCATAATTTCCTCCTATTATACCTTTAAATATTTTCTAACAGCAGATGATGAACCTATCATACCAACTATGATACCTATTATTACAATCATTCCTGAAATTTGATAAATAAAAGGGTTAGGACTTATTAAATCTACTAATGGAGTAAAAACATATCCATCCGTTATTTTAAATAAATAAGGATATCCAAATATTATTATAAGTACCGGAATAATTGATCCTAATAATCCTAATACCATTCCCTCTATTACAAATGGAAATTTTATGGTAAAATTACTTGCACCAACTAATCTCATAATGCTTATTTCTCTTTTTCTTGAGTATATCGTTAATTTAATAGTATTAATTATTAAAAATATAGTTACTAATATTAGAGCAACTACAGCTCCATATGTTATTGTTTGTATATAATTAAAAGCATTTATTAATTTATCAACTATACCCTCACCATATCTAACAACAGAAATTTTTTCTATTTTTTCTATTTTTTTAGCAGTTTCAGTAATCTTTTCTACATCTTTGACTTTTATTTGAAATGTATCTTTCAAAGGATTATCATCATCATTCCATTCACTCATTACAGAATTAAATATCTCTGACTCACCTTGCATTGCTTCCTTTACTGCTTTTTTACTTTCATATTTTATTTCTTTTTGATTTATGTTTGATATCTTTTCAAGTTCATTTCTAATGTTTTCTACATCGTCTTCTGTGGCATCAGTTTCTACAAAAGCAACTATCGTTAAATCTTTTTCTATCTCTTTAGTAAAATTTGTCACGTTATAAGATAGTATTATTGATATTGCTACTATTATTAAAGTTATTGTTATACATGAGATTGATGCTAAAGATAAACTAAAATTACGAAAAACACTTTTAAAGGCATCTCTAATACCTCTTCCTAACATCCTAAGCATTTTCATCATATGTTCCTTTCGCTTTATTATTTACAAGTCTTCCTTCCTTCAAAGTAATAACCTGTTTTTTCATTTTATTTACTATTTCTTTATCATGAGTTACCACTAAAACTGTAGTACCCCAATCTTTATTTATTTTTTCTATAATTTTCATAATTTCGATGCTCATATCAGGATCAAGATTTCCTGTTGGCTCATCACATAATAACATTTTAGGATTATTAACAATAGCACGTGCTATTGCAACTCTTTGCTGTTCACCACCTGATAATTGATTTGGATAATTATGAATTTTATTTTTTAATCCAACTATTTCAAGAGATTTTAGAACTTTTACTCTAGTTTCTTGTTTTGTAGCCCCTATTACTTCCATAGCAAAAGCTACATTTTCATATACCGTAAGTTTCGGAAGTAATCGATAATCTTGAAAAACAATACCTAATTTTCTTCTTAATTTATATACTTTACTATTTCTCAATTTTGCAACATTTATACCACCAACCATTATTTGACCTGAAGTTGGCTTTTCTTCCCGATAAAGCATTTTCATTAAAGTACTCTTACCACTACCTGAACCACCTATTATAAACACAAACGAACCTTTTTCAATATTTAAATTTAGGTCATAAAGAGCGGTAGTTCCATTTTTATATTGCTTTTTTACATTTTTTAGTCTGATAATATCCATTATATCACCACCTTAATACTTTCAGTATAACATATATTTATATATAAAAAAAGACAATTATCGTCAAAATAATTACCTTTATTTGCCACCCTTCACTTCATAAGCATCATTTACTAAATAAAAAACCTGAGGATCTAATAATTTTATACTTTCAGTTATTTGAAAATATTCTCTTGTTGGAATAACAGTTAGTATCATTTGACTTTTTTTATTTGAAAATGCCCCATTTATATTAAAAATAGTTGCTGTATGTTTCATATCCTTAATTAAAAAATCTCTTATCGTTTTTTCTTTTGATGTTATTATATATATCGCTTTACTCTTAGCAGTTCCTAATATTATCTTATCAATAATTAAACTATTTATATACAATATTATAATTGCATACATTATCATATTAGTACCAAAGAAATAACTACCTATTAAAATTATCACTACGTTCATAATAAAATTTGTTTTTCCCATGGATATTTTAAATTTATCAAAAAGTATTTGACTTATTATTGGTAAACCACCATTAGAAAAACCAGTTTTATATAACATTCCATTAGCTATACCACCTATTACTCCTATAAATATAGATATTACTAATAAGTCTGATAGATCTATATAAATATATTTTGTTAAATAACTTGTTAATTGTACAAATAATGGATATACAAAAGTTGCAATTAATGTTCCAGCAGTCCTTTTTTTCCCTAGATATATATAGCTCAAGATCAACATAACTAAAGATATTATAAATATTGTTAAAGATGGATTAATATTATTTAAATATTTATTTATTATAGCAAGCCCATTGACACCACCAGTAATAATTTTTGTTGGTTGGAGTAATAAGTTATACAATAATGAAGATACCAATAAAGAAATAAACATTACTATATATCTAGACAATAAAGTCTTCTCCGATTTTTCAATAATACTTCTCTTTATCATTTTATCTTCCATTATGCACCTCCTACTACTTCATAAGCATCTGTTACTACGAAAAAGGCATTTTTATCTATTTCATTTATACCTTCTTTTAAACGATAATACTCTTTAGTTGGTAAGACACACATTAATACAGTTTCCTTTTTACTAGCAAAACCTCCTTCTGCACTTAATTCTGTTACACTATGGTGCAAATCTTTTATTATATAATCTTTTATTTTTTTATCGTATTTTGTTATTATATAGAATGCTTTAGAATCAGATATACCTAATATTACCCTATCTGTTACATAACTTAGAATATATAATAAAACGATTGCATACATTATTTTATTTATACCAAAAACAAAACCACTTACTAATATTATTAATCCATCACTAAAATACATAGCATTACCAATACTCACTTTACAATATTTTGAAATAATTTGATTAATAATATCAGTCCCTCCAGTTGAAAATCCTGCTTTAAAAACCAATCCGGAACCAAATCCTTGAATTACTCCAGCAAATATTGCTGATAGAAGTAAAACTGATGTATCTAAATTTAAAAAACTATTAACATTTTGAGTTAATTTTATAAATAAAGGAAATAATATACTTCCTAGTACTGAATGCATTGTCTTCTCTTTTCCAAGGGAAAAATAACTTATTATTAATAAAATAATATCCACTATCCCAACAAATAACGATTTATCCATTTTAAAAAGATAATTAATAATTATAGATAAGCCGCTTATACCTCCTGCAACTAATTCATTTGGTGCACAAAATAGATTAAAAGAAATTGCTGAAAATAATGCACCTATTATTAATTCAATATATCTTTTTAATTTTCCTTTTTTATATATTTCTTTTAAAATATCATTTTTCATGATTTATCTGCTCCTTTAAATAGCTATCAATAAAAATATTTATGTCTCCATCTAATACTTTTGTAACATTAGAGGTTTCAATATTAGTACGATGATCTTTTACTAACGAATAAGGGTGCATTACATAACTTCTTATTTGAGAACCAAATTCAATATTTTTTTCTTCACCTTTAATATTATTCATCTCCCTTTGTTTTTTTTCTTCCTCTAATATTTGTAATTTGCTTTTTAATACCCTTAATGCTTCTTCTTTATTTTGAATCTGACTTCTTTCATTTTGACATGTTACTACTATTTTAGTTGGTAAATGAGTTATTCTCACAGCAGAATCTGTTGTATTGACTCCTTGTCCACCACAACCACTTGATCTATATACATCTATTTTCAAATCAGCATCTTGTATTTCTATATTTATATCATTATCAAGTACAGGTGTAATTTCAACCGATGCGAATGAGGTATGTCTTCTATTATTAGAGTCAAAAGGTGATAGTCTGACAAGTCGATGAACACCTTTTTCACTTTTTAAATATCCATAAGCATTATCTCCATTTATTTGAATAGAGCAACTTTTAATACCAGTTTCTTCACCTTCCAAATAAGATAATAATTTTATTTGATAATTATTTTTTTCGCACCATCTAGTATACATTCTATATAACATGTTTGCCCAATCACAAGCTTCTGTGCCACCTGCACCACTATGAATTTCTAGAATACAATTTTCCTTATCATATTTACCATTTAATAGTAATAATTTAGAAAGCGACTCTATTTCTTTCTTTATATTTTCTAAATCTTTTATTATATTATCTAATAAGCTATTATCCATCTCCATAATTTCTAATAATTCCAAATTATCAGAAATATTTACTTGTATTTTTTCAATAGGATCTACTATTTTTTTGAGTGAAGTAATCTTTTTAAATGTTTTTTTTGATAAACTATCATCATTCCAAAAATCTTCTTGTGTTGTTTTTTCTTCTAAAGTTTCTATTTCTTTCTTTTTGGATTCTACGTCAAAGTGCCCTCCATAAATCTTTTATTTTTTCTTTTTCTTTAATTAGTTCTCTTTTTAATTCATTAATATCCATTTTATCCCAACTTTCTATTAATATTATACACATACTTTTCATTATTTAAACATTTTTGTGTATATTTTTTTTATTATTACATATTATATTAGTGAGGAAGGTTCACTATGTAGTGTGAAGATCCTCTGTATATAGATTGGAGCTTTAAGCTCCTTTTTTTATTTTAAATATTTATTTATATATAAAAATTAATTTTAGGCATAATCTATAATAGGATGTGATTTTATGTATAAAAGCTTTGAAAGAGAAAATGATACTTTGTATACTGTTAAAAAGGGAGACTCTCTTTATTCTATTGCAAAAAAATATAATACTACTGCTCAAGATTTAATAAATATGAATAATTTAAAGAATACTATTCTTTCTGTTGGACAAGTTCTAATAGTAGAAAAAGATTCTTCGGTAAAACATATAGGTAGTGATATTTGTAAAGATAATAACGGTATACTAGGTGAAAAATATGGTACTTATATAGTTAAGAAAAATGATAGTTTAAATTCTATTGCAAAGATGTTTAAAACAACTATTGCTAATTTAATATATATTAATGATTTGCATAATACAATATTATCAGTTGGTCAAAAAATTTTAGTTCCGTTAACATTAGAAAATGGTGATATTAAATATATAGTAAAAGAGGGAGATACTTTATACAGTATTGCTTCTGATTATAATGTAACACCTAAACAAATAATTGATAAAAATAAGCTTGATAATTTGAATTTATCTATTGGACAATTAATTAAAATACCAACTTTTATTGAAAAAGAGAAAAAATAATGTGAGTTAGTAATTTAACCCACATTTTTAGTATTAACATTTATATCTACCATGTAGAAATAGCAAGGCGCGAACCATTGTTGGAATGAGTACCACCATTATTGTATTGAAAGTTAAAGATCCCTGCGAAAGCGCCAGCGCCATAGCCACCACCACAATAAAACCAAGATAGAGAAGAAGTTACAAATATTTGAGAATCTCCATAAAAACCTGCCGTTCCATCTGCATTTATTGCATCTCCTTTTATACTAGTTGTAGTTGTAGTATATTTATTATAGTATTTTGCTTCTGGCATTTTACTGAATCCTGATTGAGCCACAATATCATTTAAATTTCCCATGGCATGTTCCCAATTTCCCCCTGAGGTATCATATATCCCATAGATTGTTCCTGTTGTTGAAGCTCCGGTTCCAGCTGTTTCTTCATAATACTGATATTGACAACTATTACTTATACTAGCACTTGGGATTCCTCCACTACATCCTGTTTTATAACCACTATAATTATTAGTATAAATCTCTTTATTTGCATTTTTATAATTTGAATTGCCATATTTTCCATATTTACTTTGGCTTAAATATGCCATCGCTCCCCATTCAATCCTCTTTATCATATGTGTATCATAATTTCCATTTAAGCCAAAGTTGTTTAAACCATTGGTACCATTAAGTTGATTCTTTATATTAGTAAAAAAAGATGAATGAGTTTGATTTCTTATACTTGGCTGATTAGGTACTGAGGTTATTGCAGATATTGTTCCGGTTAACTCAAACTTACTTATCCAGATTCCGGGTAATTCTGTATTTTCTGCATTATTTCTTGTTTTCTCATCATCACAACTGTTTCCCCAACAAAATGATGAGGGTGTAAAATAGCCTGTTGGTTCTTCTCCACTATATTTTCCACTTCCCATTTCGGTTGTACTTGTTTTTACAAATTTGATATCAAACGCTCCAGGCGTTGCTTGACTTGGTGTTGATCCTCCTTCTATTTGATAGCCATATTTATCTCTTAATGTATATGAGTATCTTGGGATCCATACTAACATTAAGTTTACATCACTTAAATCTATTGTTGTTCCTACTGTTGCATTTTTGTATGTTGTTCTCTTAGCTGTATCTTTTATCGTTACTGCATTGGCCCATATTTGTTTATCATAGTTATACCAACTATTATTTGTATTTTTCTCATTTGCTTTTACCCAACTACTTCCATTCCATACTACTGGTATCATATCTCCTACTAACTCTGGAGCATTTGGTTCATTGTTATAATAGTCTTTTGTTTCTACTTTTAGTTTTCCTTTATAATTTCCACCCCCTGTAAATATTATTGTTATTTGTACACTTTCTCCTACTTTTAAATTGGCTTCATCTATTGTTTTATTTGATAAAGTTCCCGTTGTTGTTATTCCACTTTTTGTGTAACTATAACTTATATTAACATTTTCTATATTCTCGATATATAGTCTATAACTTGCATCTTCTATTCCTCTATTTTC
>CANQWY010000063.1 GCA_947627675.1 uncultured Bacilli bacterium | reverse complement strand
GTAAGAGTATAGAGACTAAAAAGGAAATAACAATAAAAACAGGGACAAGGTATATAGGAATATATGGAGTAAATGGATCAGACAAAGAAAATATCGAAATGGGACAAACATATACATTCACAATAGAAAATAGAGGAATAGAAGATGCAAGTTATAGACTATATGTCGAAGATATAGAGGATGCTAATATAAGTTATAGTTATACAAAGAACGGAATAACAACACCCGGAACATTAGCAAATAAAACAATAGATGAAGCCAATTTAAAAGTGGGAGAAAGTGTACAAATAACAATAACATTTATAGGAAGTGGAAGTTATAAAGGAAAACTAAAAGTAGAAACAAAAGACTATTATAACAATGAACCAAATGCTCCAAAGTTAGTAGGAGATATGATTCCGGTAGTCTGGAATGGAAGTAGTTGGGTAAAAGCAGATAAAGAAAATACAAATAATAGTTGGTATAACTATGATAAACAAATGTGGGCGAATGCTGTAACGATAAAAGATACATCTAAGAGAGTAACATATAAAAGTGCAGCAGTAGGAACAACAATAGATTTAAGTTATGTAAACTTAATGTTAGTATGGATCCCAAGATACTCATATACATTAAGAGATAAATATGGATATCAAATAGATGGAGCATCAACCCCAAGCATTAATACCCCCGGAGCATTTGATATCAAATTTGTAAGGACAAGTACACTCGAAACGGGAACAGGTAAATACACCGGAACAACGCCAAGTAATTATTTTACACCATCATCATTTTGTTGGGGCAACAGTTGTGATGATGAGAAAACAAGAAGTAATACAGAGAATAAAGAATTACCGGGAATCTGGATAAGTAAGTTTGAGTTAACAGGAGCAATAAATTCAATAACATCAATACCTAATAAACCAAGTATAAATAATCAAACCAATTCATCATATTTCAATAATATAAAGAGTCAAATAAATGGGAATAATGGTTCAACAAATTATGGTTTAAATGGAAATTATGATACCCATATGATAAAGAATACGGAATGGGGAGCAATGGCATATTTAAGCCAAAGTAAATATGGAAAATATGGCAATTCAAATTATACAGGAGCAAATAAAGAGATTTATATAAATAATTATGGTGTTTTGACAGGTTGTAGCAAAGGAGCACCTGGAGTAGGTGCCTATAACAGTGGCGCTTCATCTACATGCTTATATACATATGATATAGAAACAAATGGAACAGGAGCTAGCACGACTGGAACCATTTATGGAATATATGACACATCAGGAGGGGGTGGGGAGCAAGTAATGGCCAATTTAAATAATTTAGCAGGATATTCTGGATTTAGTTCTATGCCCGAAAGAAAATATTATAATTTATATACTGGAACCACCGGAATCAAAGGCGATGCCACAAATGCCGATGGGACAGCTGGCTTTTATGGCGATGGTGCCTCATTTGATTTTGGCGAAGGTAATAAATGGTTAGGCTGCCGTGGCGGTCGAAAACATGAAGGTGTTGCTGGAGGTATTTTCTTCTTCGGTCCAATTTTAGGTAATGGGTGGCCCGATAGCCCTTCACGTCTTGTTATTACTACTTGGTAGGATCTATTTAACATAAAAAATAGAGATGTTAAGGATTATAAAATTATAATAAAGGTACATATTGTTTCAAGACTAAAAAGAAAATAATGTTACGTCTATGTTAAAGGTCAAGATTAAGAGGAGTTAGTCCTTTTTTAGTATAATATGATAAAAAATACTTAGAAATAGAAAATAGATGATGTAAAATTAGATAAATAAATTCCTATAAATAATTATATAGCTCAACTGGATAATATCTATAATAAATCTTTTCATTTAAATAAAAACTATATATAATAAATTTAGGTGAAAAATATGGATTATAAGGTATTAATAAATAAAAATAATAAAATAACTAAAAGTATTATTAATAATATTAAATTTATTAAAGTAAAAAATTATTTAGGGAAAGATATTTTAATTGAGAAAAAGACTTATGATATGTATAACAAGTTAAAAGAATTTCTTAAAAGTATAGGAATAGAAATCTTTATAGAAAATAGTTATAGAAGCTTAGAAGAACAAGAAAATATTTTTTATAAATATAAAAATATATATGGAATAGATTATGCTAATAACTATATTGCACCTAAAGGATATTCTGAACATCATACAGGATTATGTATAGATATAGTCTTAAAAAATAATGATAAATTAATAACTTCTAATAATGACCTATTAAAATGTGATGAAGTATTTAAAAAGATACATTCCTATTTAAAAGATTATGGTTTTATTCTTAGATATCCTAAAGATAAAGAAAAAGTTACAGGATATAAATATGAACCTTGGCATATAAGATATGTTGGTTATAATACTGCTAATATAATTTATAATGAAAATTTATCACTAGAAGAATATCATGAAAAATATAATATAAATGGTGTTTTATTAGTAAACAAAAGTGTTAATATGACATCTAGAGATATTGATAATATAATAAGTAAAAAATTTGATACTAAAAAAGTAGGGCATACTGGTACACTTGATCCTCTTGCAACAGGTGTTTTAATAGTTCTAATAGGCAATGCGACTAAGATAAATGAAGATATTAATAATGAATTCAAAGAATATATAGCAACAGTTAAGGTAGGAATAAAAACTGATACTTTAGATATTATAGGAAAAATTATAGAAGAAAATTCATATTTTGAAATAGAAAATATTGAAGAAATATTAAAATCATTTGAAAAAACATATTTTCAAGAAGTTCCTAAATATTCTGCTGTTAAAATTAATGGTAAAAAATTATACGAATATGCTAGAAGTAATAAGCCTATAGTCCTTCCTAAGAAAAAAGTTACTATAAAAAAGATAGAACTATTAAATAAAACAAGAGATACATTTACTTTTAAATGTCTTGTGAGTAAAGGAACATATATTAGAAGTCTAATTAGAGATATTGGAGATGCTAATAATATTTTACTTACAATGACAGATTTAGTTAGGACAAAGGAAGCAGGATACACGATAAAAGATTGTTATACAATAGATGAAATAAATAATGATAAATATAAAATTATAGATATAGATGAATTTTTAAAATATCCTGTAGTTAATATTTATAATACTAATATTTTAAAAAAAATAAAAAATGGTGCTATTATAGAAAATATTTATAATGTAAAAGATAAAATTATTTTTAAAAGTAATAGAAAAGTTTTGGCCATATATGAAGTTTTTGATGATAAACTAAAGAGTTATAAAAATTTTAATTAGAATGATAGAAATAATTAGAAAAAACTATTGATAAAATTACTATTTTTTAGTATATTATATATGCTACCATTTCTTAGTTATAGGAATTTCCGACCTAATACCAAGATTTGGCTAATAAATTAGAAAGGAAGGTTAATTATGGCATTAACAAAAGAAGAAAAATTAAATATTATTGAAGAATATAGAAGGGATGAGAAAGATACAGGTTCACCAGAAGTACAAATCGCTATTCTTACAAAAGAAATAAATGATTTGACAGAACATTTAAAAGTTCACAAACATGATTATCATTCAAATCGAGGCCTTCTAAAAAAAGTTGGACAACGCCGTAATATGTTACAATATCTTGCAAAAAAAGATGTGACAAGATATCGTGATTTAATAAAAAAATTAGGATTAAGAAAGTAATTTGATTTTTTACAAACACCATTTACAAATAATACTAAAAAATATTTGTAGTTGGTGCTTTTTATATAGAAAAAAATATAAAAATAGTATACAATATAAATGAATAAGAATTTTAGGAGTTAATATGAAAAAAGTATACAAAAAAGAATTTCATGGAAAACAAATAATTATTGAGCATGGTGAGCTTGCTAAACAGGCTACTGCTAGTGTTTTAGTAAGATTTGGAGAAACAGTGGTTTTAACTGCAGTAGTTTTAAATGATAATGTGAATTTATTATCAGATTTTTTTCCACTAACAGTTAATTATCAAGAAAGACTATATTCTGTTGGGAAGATACCAGGTGGTTTTATAAAAAGAGAGGGTCGACCTACTGAAAATGCAACACTTGCTGCCAGAATGATTGATAGACCTATGAGACCATTATTTCCAAAAGATTTTAAAAATGAAGTTCAAATTATAAATACAGTTTTGAGTGTTGATCAAGACTGTTCCCCAGAAATTGCGGCTCTTTTAGGTTCAAGTATTGCAACTACAATAAGTAAAATTCCATTTAATGGACCTATTGCAGGTGTAAAAGTAGGTTATATAGATAATAAATATATAATAAATCCAACTCAAGAAGAAAGTGAAAAATCTTTAATTGATTTAACAGTTGCTGGAACAAAAGAAGCAATTAATATGGTAGAATCAAGTGCACATGAAGCAAGCGAAGAGATAATGCTTAAAGGTTTAATAGAGGGACATAATGCAATAAAAGAGTTAATTTCTTTTATTAATGAAATCGTAAATGATATTGGTGAAGAAAAAATCGAATATGAACATATCGAAATTGAAGAAAGTTTAAAAAAAGAAATAGATAAATTAGTTAAAAAAGACTTAAATAAAGCATTAAGAATAAAAGAAAAGCAAAAAATGCATGAAGAAGTTGATTCCATTAAAGAGAAAATAATAGAACAATATCAGGCAAAATATGAAAATGAAATAGAAGAAGATGAACTTGCTTTATTAATAACAAAGATAAAAATGATTTTAGCAGATATAGAATATCGTGAATTTAGAAAAATAGTTGTAAACGAGCATATCAGAGCTGATGGAAGAAAAATGGATGAAATTAGACCTCTTTCAACAGATATTGATATTTTGCCAAGAGCACATGGATCAGCATTATTTACAAGAGGGGAAACGCAGGCTTTATCAACAACTACTTTAGGAGCTTTAGGGGAACATCAAATTTTAGATGGCCTAGAAATAGAAGATCAAAAAAGATTTATGTTACATTATAATTTCCCACAATTTTGTGTAGGAGAAACCGGAAGATATACCTCACCTGGAAGACGTGAAATAGGCCATGGAGCCTTAGGAGAAAAAGCGTTAAAAGAAATAATTCCAAGTGAAGAGGAGTTTCCGTATACAATTAGAGTAGTATCTGAAATATTAGAGAGTAATGGATCTAGTTCTCAAGCAAGTATATGTGCTGGCTGTATGTCTCTTATGGCTGCCGGGGTTCCTATTAAAGCACCTGTTGCAGGCATTGCTATGGGTTTAATTACATCACCAGATGAAAAAGACTATACAATATTAACTGATATTCAAGGCATGGAAGATCATTTAGGGGATATGGACTTTAAAGTTGCTGGTACTAGAAATGGGATATGTGCTCTTCAAATGGATATTAAAATTAAAGGAATTAATGAAAAAATACTAAAAGAAGCATTAATACAAGCCAAAAAAGCTCGCGAAGAAATACTAGATGTTATTGAAAAACAAATAAAAGAACCTAGAAAAGAAGTTTCAAAATATGCTCCTAAAACTATTACATTTGAAATTAATCCAAATAAAATTAAAGATGTAATAGGTCGTGGTGGAGAAATGATAACTAAAATAATTTGTGATGCCTCAAACGTTACTGAAGTAAATAATATTAATGCTGTAAAAGTTGATTTAAAAGATGATGGACGAGTTATTATATATCATAATGATAAAGAAGTAATAGAAAAGACAAGAAAAATGATAGAAGATGTAGCCCGTGAAGTTGAAGAAAACAAAATATATACAGGAATAGTTACAAAAATAGAAGAATTTGGTTGTTTTGTTGAACTTTGGCCAAATTGCGAAGGTTTAGTACATATTTCTCATTTATCTGATAAGAGAGTTGAAAAATGCAGTGATGTTGTAAAAGTTGGAGACGAGATATTAGTCAAATCATTAGGTTATGACAAAAAGGGAAGACTTAATCTATCAAGAAAAGATGTATTAAAAGAAAAAAATAAGAAAAAGAAAGAAAAGGAAACCTAATATGAAGAAAATATTTAAAATAGTGTATACAATTTTAATTATTATTTTGATTTTCTATATAGCATATAGAAATATTAATCTTAGAAAAATACCTAGTGTAGATCTTATAAAAGATGAAAAAACATTTTCTTTATATAATAGTATTTTGCCAAACACTTCTAATAAAAATTGGACTAATTATTATTATAGTAATGATTATTTAAATAGTGAAAATATTCCAAAAGAAATGAAATATAATATTGCATTTAAAAATATGTCAACGGGTGCTGAGAGTATTTCAGAAAAAGAATTAAAAAAAAGTTACGAAAAAATATTTGGAATAAATACATATAATAAAGTAGAATATTTTATTGGTGGATGTAATAAATATTTTTATAATAATAAAAATAAAACATATGAAAAATTAAATAGTAAGAATTGTCCTAAAAATAATATTTCTATTTTATCCAAGATAGTAGATGCTAAATTGACAGATGAAAATTTTACTATAACAGTAGTTATTGTGTATTTAGATAATAATAAAAAGATAGTATATAAAAGTTGTGATAAGGACATGAATAAATGTAATAATGTTTTATTGAATAATTTTGAAGTGTTTGATGAAGATAATATAGATACTAAAAAATATGATTTGAATAAATATAATTTTACTTTTAAAATAATTGATGACGAGTATTATTTTTCTTCAGTAAAGAAGGTAAAATAATATTTTTTTGTTATATTTTTCTAAATTTATACATATATCTTATTAAGGAGAGATAATATATGAGTTTAGAAGAGTACCGTAGATTAAGAAAAAATAATAATAGTAAAAAAATAAAGAAAAATAATAAGTTTTTAGCAATATTAAACAAAGTTATGTTAACTGTGGTAGTATTTTTAATAGGATTGATAATTTCTAAAGACAATGCTTCAGTAAAAGATTTTATAAATAAAAATATTTATACACCAACATTAAAATTTACTGAAGCTAAAAAGTTATATAATAAATATCTTGGAAAATATATTGGTGAAAAGGAAAGTACTAAAGAAGTTTTTACGGAAAAATTGAGTTATTCAAATTTAAACTTATATAAAGATGGAGTTAAACTTTCAGTATCTCAAAATTATTTAGTTCCGTCACTTGAGGCTGGAATTGTAATATTTATGGGAAATAAAGAAGGTTATGGTAATACGCTTATTATTGAGCAGATTAATGGAGTAAATGTTTGGTATTCTAATATAAATATTAAAGATGTAAAAATGTATGATTATGTAGAAAAAGGGGCATTAATAGGAGAAGCTATAGATGATAAAATATATTTATTATTTGAAAAAGATGGGCAGTTTTTAAGTTATAAAGAATATATTTAAATATATTTATATAAGTCCTCTCACTATTGTTTTTGCTTTATTATCTATAGTAATCGGTTATTTCATGCCTTTTCTTATTATTGTTATTTTAATAACCGTACATGAAATAGGGCATTTTCTTATGGCTAAATTATTTAAGTTCGAAATAGATAAAATATATTTTTATCCCTATGGCGGGATATCAAAATTTAATTTACAGATGAATGTTAGTTTAAATAAAGAATTAGTAGTTTTAATTATGGGCCCTTTATTTCAAATGATAGCATTTTTAGTACTTATTAATATATCTTATTTTAATAAGTATAAACTTTTAATATATTCTATTAACTTTTCTATTCTTTTTTTTAATTTATTACCAATATATCCTTTAGATGGAGGAAAACTATTGAATATTATTTTTAATTATAAATTAAATTTTAAGAGAAGCTTAAAGTTAGTAATTTATATTTCATATTTAACAGTTGTACTTTTATTTCTGTATTATTTTAAAACTTCTGTTTCCTTAAATGTAATTTTTATGTTAATTTTCCTATTATACAAAATAATAAGTGAAAATAAAAATATAAATAATTATTATAATAAATTTTTATTAGAAAGATATTTAAATAATTATTATTTTAAAAAAAGGAAAAAAATATTATCAATAAATGATTTATATAGAGATTGCTCACATATAATTAAGAATAATAACCATTATTATACAGAAAAGGAAATACTAAGAAAAAAATTTAACGGAAGGTATTGACACTTCTTTTTTTATTATGTTATAATTCATTATGTCAGTTGATGAAATATTTATGGGGCATTAGCTCAGCTGGGAGAGCGTCACGTTTGCACCGTGAAGGTCAGCAGTTCGATCCTGCTATGCTCCACCATTTGATTATTACCGTTGCATAGCGACGGTTTTTTGGTGTGCCGTGCATGGCATATATCTAGTTGGTGAAAGTCCAATACACGCGTAGGTATCGACGAAGTGTTAG
>CANQWY010000062.1 GCA_947627675.1 uncultured Bacilli bacterium | reverse complement strand
TTATCTTTTTTTCTACAGGACATTTTGTTTTAAAAATACTTTTCTAAAAATAGGACATTTTGAATTGTAAATCACATTTTTATTAAAATTTTATTTTACTTTATTTTTTTTTGTGTTATACTGAGTATATATAAGGTAAGGTGAAAATAATGAGTTCTAAAAATAAGAAAAATGCTAAGAAAGGTTTAAGGTTAGATAAACAATCTGGAGCTACTATTGTACTTGCTTTTACTTTTGTTTGTTTTATGCTGACTATGTTTATGGCAACTAATAATATGGACATTAGTTATGCAGCCCCTAATGATGCTCCTCCTACAAGGTTAACATTTAATGGAACAAAATTAACAAATGCTGGTGGAGATTCTGCTAATAAGATGTGGACATATATGGGAAGTGAGCTTCCACTTGGTTTTGATTTTAAAGCGACTGATGGGCAAAATACTTATGATATGTATTGTATCGAAGGACAAGTTGGAGTAAGTGGTACTACAGATACTACATATGTAAATCCGACTCCACTATCTTCACTTTATGCTCCAGGATTAGCATTTATTTTAAATAATTCATATCCTAATAATACATCATCTAGTTATACTTCAGTTTGTAGCACTGATGATAAATGTAAAAAGTATATTACTCAATATGCAATATGGTATTATTTAGATAAAATGAATGTAAAAGATAGTCAAGGAAATACCCAACTTTCTGCTTCTTCTTTTACAAAAATTGGTGAGTTAAATGTTAATAATGGTTATGCTAAAGCTGTTGTATCACTTGTTAATGCAGCAATTAGTTATAATAGTAATCAACAAGCAAAACCAGAATTGAATGTTAATACTAAAGATGTTACCTATAGTGTTACTAGCGATGGAAAATATTTAGAAAGTAGTGAGATAACAGTATCAAGTAATAACACTGATAAATTTAAAAGTTATACTGTAAGCCTTCCTAAAAATAATTGTGATGCTGAAATTATAAGTATAGATGGTAATGCTACTACAACATTTAGTAAAGGTACAAGTTTCAAAGTAAGAATACCAATGGAAAAATTAAGTGGTTTAAATAATATCGATTTGGGTCTAAATTTAGTTGCTACATTTGATACTGATGTAGTATATGAATATACACCATCAAGTGGTGCTGGTAATGAACAAAAACCTATAATATCAACATATACTTCAACAACGACTAATGCTAATTTAACACTAAATATTAGCTTAGTTGAATTTACAAAAACAGATATTACAAATGGAAAACCAGTAAGCGGTGCTGAGCTAGTAGTAACAGATCAAAGTGGTGCAGAAGTTGCCAGATGGACAACAGATGGTAATCCACATTACATTAGTTTAGCTCCTGGTAGTTACACATTAACTGAAATTACTTCTCCAGATGGTTATGAATTAAATAAAGAATCAATAGTCTTTACAGTATTAGATGATGGTACAATTACAAAAGTTGAAATGAAAAATACTCCAACTACTAATGTTCCAGATACTGCTGAAAATATACCATTATATTTATATATAATAGGTGCAATGATTTTAGTTATAGGAGTAGGAGTTATTTATACTAGTACAAAGACTAGAAAAAATAAATAATGAAAAAAAAATTGGAAATTAAAAAGAGTCAAATTCTTATCTTTGGCTCTTTCCTTATATTAGTTGGAGTTATAATATTATTTAGTGGACATTTAAAAATTTTAAAAGAAGAAGTATATGAGAATGCTAGACTTAATATATTAGAAAAAAATACTAATAATTCCGAGGAGGTCATTGACTCTAGTAATGTTAGTAATTTAACTAGTGATACTACAAATAATTCTGAAAATAATGAAAATCTAAATAGTGGAAATAATAGCACTTCTACTGCTAAACCTAGAAATAACTTTAAATATGACTATATTGGTTATTTAGAAATTCCTAAAATAAAACTCAAAAGAGGTTTTCTTTCAAAAGAGTCAAAATATAATGATATAAATTACAACATCATGGTGTCATATAATGCCGATTATCCAGATGTTGTTAATGGTAATTTTATTTTAGTTGCGCATTCAGGAGATGCTTATATATCATTCTTTGCCTATTTATATAAATTAAATATAGGAGATACGGCAATAGTTACATATAATGGTTCTAAGTATAATTATAAACTTGTAAAGATTGAAGAACAGCCTAAAACTGGTGTTATTGCAATACATAGGCCGAACTATCAAGTTAATGGTCTTACTTTAATTACATGTACTAAAAACAATGATTTTACACAGACTATTTATATTTTTGAGTTAGTGTAGGAGGTATTTTATGGATTTATCGATTATTGATAAAATTCTCTTAATTTTTAAATATTTTTTTTCATCCTTTTTAGGTATTGAGATTTTATTAATCGGTGTTTTATTACTTGTATTTTTAATTCTTAATATAAAGAGAAATGTTTTAATAGTCAAAATATCTATACCTATTATTTTAATTATTATTATGCTATTTATTAGTGGTGGATTTCATAATTATGTTATGGAAAGTATTGACGCTTGCATAAAATTTATTATGAATTATTATTATTTTCCATCAATGGCCTTATATTATATTTTATCTTTAATTGTTGTTATAGTACTGATAGTTACTCTTTTAAATGATAAAATAGATATTATAAAAAAATATATTAACTATATATTTTTATCATTATTTTTTATTTTATTTCTTGGAGTTATAAGTTATATTATTAATAATAATATAGAACTTGTTCTTGATTATAGTATTTATGAAAATGACTTAGTATTATCATTTATTCAAATTAGTAATTTTATATTTTTTATATGGCTTTTAATAACTTGTTTTTGGTATTTATATAAATATTTTAAAAAAAAGTTTGATTAATTATGTGATTATTTTTAATATTACATTTTGTTTTCAATAAATCTAACATAATATTCGTCAAAAGTAATATTATGTTTTTTAATATATTTAGCTATTTTTTTGCCCACATAGCGGTAGTGCCATGATTCATATGTATATCCTGTTATATTAGTTTTATCTTCTGGATATCTTAAAATGAAACCATATTTATAAGCATTTTCCTGCATCCATGTAAATGATGTTGATTTTTCAAAATCAGTATAATTAACTTCGGCATCATCTACATCGATACATAATCCTGTCTGGTGTTCTGAAAAACCTGGTCTTGCTGAATAAGTATCAGCTTTTTCCTCGCCATCCGCATTTTTATATCTATTATATAAATCTAATTGATAATTATAACTTCTATAACTTGACATTACCCTTATTGTATAACCATCTTCTCTAGCAGTATTTATCATTTTTTCTAAAGCATTTTTAGCACTTTTTACGAGTTTCATACCACTTCTTGAGTATGATTGATCTAAATTAACTAAATTTTCTGGTATATAGCTGCTATCCATATAAATATATTTGTTTACCAAAATATAGTCTTTATTTTGATAAGGAGTTTTAATGGTATTTGTATAATAATCTTTATCTAAATTTAAATTTACTCTTGTAATTATATCTTCTAGGCTTAGATTTTTATTTTCATTATAATATTTTAAATATCTATCCTTATACATTTTATTATAGTAATTAATTTTTTTCATTTTACTTATAATTGTATTATCTTCTTTTGGTATAGTTTTTTTATTTTTATTTACTCCTAAAATTATGCCTGCTAATAATAAAAGTACTATAGATATATATATTAAAATGTTTTTCATATTAACCATACATTCCTTTCAATTTGTTCAAGGCATACATAATCATGAAAAAAATTATTTTTCAGACTATCACCCATATTTCTTAAATATTATTGTATATAATATACAACATATAAAAAACATTATCTATAAATACAATATTAAAAGTTTATTAAAATATGTATAAAATACTTTTTATTACATATTTTTTATTAGGGTGATTTTATGAAGAAGTTTGTAGTATTTTTATCTATATTTACTATTCTTATGATTCCTATAAATATTTTGGCAGAAGAAGAAAAATGTATAGTTGATGATAATGATTCAAGTAGTTGCGTTAAGCAAGATACTAATACAGTTGAGTTAATCCCGGGAGCTGTTAGTGGTGTCTTAATGGAAGAATCTACAGGTCAGATAATATTTGAAAAAGAAAAAGATAAACAGGTTGCAGTAGCATCAATGACGAAAATGGTTGCACAAATTTTAATACTTGAAAGTATAGAAAGCGGTAAAATAAAGTGGACAGATATTGTAACTGTTAGTAAAAATGCTGCTGATATGGGTGGTAGTCAAATATATTTATCTGCTAATGAAAAAATGAGTGTAAAAGATTTATTTAAAGGTATTAGTATGGCAAGTGCTAATGATGGAACAGTTGCAATGGCTGAGTATATTGCAGGTAATGAGAAAAAATTTGTTAAAATGATGAATGATAAAGTAAAAGAGCTTGGACTTAAAAATACAGTATTTAAAAATTGTACTGGTCTTGATGAGGAAGGGCATTATTCAAGTGCTTATGATATGGCAATTATTGCTAGAGAACTTTTATCACATGAAGATATATATAAATTTTCATCAGTATATGAAGATTATTTAAGAGTAAATACACCAAATAAATTTTGGCTTGTAAATACAAATAAGTTAGTTAGACTATATGATGGAGCAGATGGTTTAAAAACGGGCCATACAGATAATGCGGGATATTGTCTTGCAGCAACTGCCAAAAGAGATAATATGAGATTAATCGCTATTGTTTTAGGAGAAGATACTGCCAAAATTAGAAATAGTGAAACAACAAATTTGCTTGATTATGGATTTAATAATAAGCAAGTACAAATCATAAAAAAAAGAAATGAATCTGTTAAAACAATAAATTTTGAAAAGGCATCTAAAGATAAGGTAAAATTATATCCTGATAGAAATATTAGTATTTTACAAGATAAAGGTGTAAATAATAAAAAATATAAAATAGATACAAGTTTGAATAAAATAAATCTTCCATTAAAAAAAGGAGCTATAGTAGGAAAAATTTATGTTAAAGAAAATAATAAAAATATATATACAGGAAATTTAATAATAAAAGAAAATATTGAGAAACTTAATTTTATAGATTTATATCTAAATAATTTAAAAGATATAGTATTAGGAATTATATAAAAATAGAGAAAAATATTAATAAAAATCTCTATTTTTTTAATATATATCTAATAATATTATTGTAGGGAATAAATTTGTCAAAAAATGTCGAACGAAATATATGTAATTATTTGTCGAATTTATATATTTTTTTTATAAATAGTTTTATTATCTTTGTAAGAGGTGGAATTATGGATATTACAACATATGTAAATAAAGGTATTTTATTTTTAAATTTTAATGGTGTATTTGATAATGATACTTTTAATAGGTTTAATGAGGAAATTGATTATTTACTATATAATCAAGGGGTTAGTTTTTATAGTTTTAATTTTAGTAATGTAAAGACTATTAGTGAAGAGTTAGTTTTTAAAATTCAAAATAAGCTTGTTGAAATATTTTTAAATTGTGGACAAGTTGTGATGTGTGGTCTTAGTAGATTTTATCAAGAAAAAATTGGTAAAGAAAGGATGCATCTATATTATGTAAATGATGAAAGAGAAGCTTTTAATATAATAAATTTATAGGAGAGATTAAAAATGAATGTTGATTTCATACTGGATTATGAGTGGGTTGTTCTTTCTGTTATTAAAAAATTTAGTGGTTATAGTGATTATGAGGATTTATATCAGGTAGGAATGATGGCTCTTATTAAGGCTTATAATAATTATAAAGAAAGTTGGGATGATAATTATAATGGTAATATCTAAAGAAAATAATAATGCTAAATTTTCAACATATGCTTATTATTATGTATTGGGAGAAGTAACTAAATATATTAGAGAAAATAAAGTAATTAAAGTTAGTAGAGATCTAATTAGATTAAATAAAAATATTGAAAAAGCTAGAGATCTTTTAAGACAAAAATTATTTAGAGAGCCTAGTGATTATGAAGTTAGTGTATTTTTAAATATCAAAGAGGATGAAATAAGTTTTGCTAAAGAATTATGTTCTTATACCAAAAGCTTAGATGAAAACTTAAATGATAGTGAAGAAATAAATTATTATAATTCTGTAAAGGTTTATGATCCAAATATGGATAGTACTATTATGTCGTTACATCAAGAACTTGAAAAATTAAGTATGGAGGAAAGACAAATTATAATAGATAAATATTATAAAGGATATACACAAAGTGAAATTTCTAGTAATTTAGGTATTAGTCAAGCTCAAGTTTCTAGAAAAGAAAATAAAATTTTAGAAAAATTAAAAGTAAGATTATAAAATTGGTATATTTTTCATTATTTAGTTCATGTTATTAGTGGTGAAGAAAATGAAAAATAAAAAATATGAAGAAATAATTCAGAAACATAGACCTAATGAAAATAGAGAAAGTCATTACATAGTAGCATTTTTAATAGGAGGATTAGTTGGAGCATTAGCAGAAATACTTATTAGATTTTATTTAATGATGTTTCATGTATCTCAAGCAGAAGCTAGTGTATTTATGATAGTTACATTAATATTTTTTGCAACTCTCTTCACAGCTCTTGGCTTTTTCGATAAATGGGTTAATTTTGCTAGATGTGGACTTTTGATACCAATCACAGGTTTTGCTCATTCAATGATGAGTGCATCTTTAGAGTATAAAACAGAAGGATTAGTATATGGAATAGGTAGTAATGCCTTTAAACTAGCAGGTACTGTTATAGTATATGGTGTTGTCTCTGCATGGACCTTTGGAATTATTCGTTTAATTATTGGAGGTGGGGCATTATGACGTTTAAATTTAATAATGTTTATTTAAATGAAGTTGCAACAATAGCAGGACCTTATGAGAAAAAAGGACCTTTAGGAAAGATGTTTGATAAAACATATAAAGATTTGTATTGTACTGAAACTTCTTGGGAAAGAGCAGAAGTTAGACTTTTAAATGATAGTATGAAAATGGTTCTTAAAAAGAGTGATTTGAAAAAAGAGGATATAAATCTTGTAATATCAGGTGATTTATTAAATCAGATATCTTCTTCTAGTTATGCTGTTTATGATTTAAAAAGACCATTTTTAGGTATTTATAGTGCCTGTGCTACTAATGTTGAAGCTTTAATATTGGGTTCAAGCTTAATTTCATCAAAGTATATAAATAGGTGTATGTGCAGTGTTAGTTCACATAATATGTCAAGTGAAAAACAATTTAGAAATCCTACAGAATATGGAGCTCCTAAACCTAAAACAGCAACTTTTACATCTACTGGTGGAGCTAGTAGTATTATTTCAAATGTTAAAAGTGATATAAAAATTGAAAGTGGAACGATTGGTAAAGTTATTGATATGTCCCAAAATGATCCGCTTGATATGGGAGCTGTTATGGCACCAGCTGCAGCTGACACTATTTATCAACATTTGATGGATACTAAAAGAGATGCGAGTTATTATGATCTTATTTTAACAGGAGATTTAGGATTATATGGTAAAGAAATTTTAAAGGATTATATGTTAAGTGAATATAAAATCGATCTTACTAAAAATTATAATGATTGTGGTGTAATGTTATATGATCTTTTAGAACAAAAGGAAATTTTAGCAGGTGGAAGTGGACCTGTATGTAGTCCATTAGTGTTATATACGACTGTACTTGAGCAGATGAAACAGAAAAAAATAAAAAGAGTATTGATGGTTGCAACAGGAGCTTTATTTAATCCTAATTTTGTATTTCAAAAAGAAAATATTTTAAGTATTGCGCATGCAGTAAGTTTGGAGGTTATATGATAAAAATTGTTTATTCGTTTCTATTTTGTGGAATAATTTGTTTAATTGCTCAATTAATACTTGATAATACAAAATTAACTCCAGGTCATATTACTAGTATATTTGTTGTTGTAGGAAGTTTCTTAGATATATTTAGTATTTACGATAAAATTGTTGAATTTGTTGGAGGCGGTGCTATGGTTCCTATTACTAGTTTTGGGCATCAACTAATACATGGTGGTTTAAATAGTGCTATTAGTTTTGGACCAATAGGTATTATAATGGGAATGTTTGATTTAACAGCTTCAGGTATTAGTGCTGCTATTATATTTTCCTTCTTTTTCACACTTATATTTAAACCAAGAAATTAAATTCCTAAGATAAGGAATTTTTTTGTTTGCAAAATTTTACAGGTTAACGAATAGTTAAAAATAAGGTATTTACAAATACCGGAGGTTAGGTGTAATATGTAAATATAAGAATAGAGCCCTATAATACGACAAAAAAATAAGAAAAATAAAAGTATTATAAGGGAAAAGTAGGAGGAAAGAAATGAAAAAAATAA
>CANQWY010000061.1 GCA_947627675.1 uncultured Bacilli bacterium | reverse complement strand
GACCTTTTTTTTCACAATCATCATCTCCTAAAATATCTTTTTAAATTAAGTCTCATTAATATTATTAGAAGTGATTTTCTTTTTTTTAGATTTTTTTCAAAAAAAATATAACTTTTTTATCAGTTATATTTTAGTTATTGATAATTTTAATTTTCATCTACCAAGTTCAAATAGCAAGGCCTATATAATAGTTATTAGCAACATTTTCAGTATCACTAGAAGTATTGAAAACACTTCACTTAAATCAATACCACAACTATAACCATACTGGTATTAAAAATTACTTGTTTTTTACTATTATAAATAATAATATAAAAATATAATCTTGTTTATTTAATTCATTAAAAAAAGATTTAAAAAATTTTCCAATTAAGTTCCAATAAAAAAATTTATAGTTATATAAATAAAGGTTTTAAATATTTCTAAAACAAAAAAGACTAATTTAGTAATAGTATAATTACAAAAATTAATCTTATACTTCTGAAATATATTTATCTTTCACTTTTAAAGTGTTTGATATCTTCAAAACTTAAAATTAAAAGGACTATATAAAACACTTCATCATAGCCCTTAATAAATAAATTATCAATTGTTTTAATTAATAATCTAAATTAAACCTATATCATCAAAATTTTCATCACTATCTTCATCTTCAATGATAACATTATTAGAACTATCATCTTCTACAGTTTCATTAAAAATATTAGAATCAGCTAATCCGTCATCATTTTCTTCTGAAAGCCAACTATGATCAACTGTATCATTTTTTACTATATTTGCATTTAAAAAATTAATAGCTGTTTTTACCGTTTCTGGCATATCTTCTTTTAATTGCAAATTTCCATCCGATAATACGTAACTATTAAACAATTCTCTTGCAAGACTTGGCTTCTTTTCAGAGGCATTATTATCTTTGATTAAATTATTTTCTGGCATATTTCCTCCCGAAATTTTACTATAATAACTTCTTTTTACATGAAGACTTCGATATTATTAACCTTTGTTTTGAGCAGCAAGATAAGCATCTACTCCTACAGATATTACATTAAGTACTTTCTCAATTGCCTCATTTAGTTTAGCTATATTAGTTTCTGTTTGTTCAAGATTAGTTAATATCTTTGTACGTATTTCACTAGTTCCAACCCAAACATCTGCTATATTTTCTCTAACAGCGTATAAATTTTCATCACCATTATCCATAATCTTATCATCTATTTTTTCTAATAAACTTTTAATTTCAGCTATAGACGCTCCTACTTTAGGTCCAGTAATAGTAATTTTTTTTGTGCTTGAACTTGCTTTTTTCTTTGCCATTATCTTTTCTCTCCTTTCTATTAATCAGTTTGGCCTTTTTCCAAATCTGCCACTCTTTGTTCCATTGTTTCAAGCCATTGGCATACAGTTTTCATAGTTTTTGCATTAACAACATCTAGTTCATTTCTAACACTATCTGCTTTTTTCTTATTAATATTAGTTCTTCTATTAATCCTTGTTTTCAAGTTTTCTATTTTTTTATCAAAACCCATACCGGTTAAATCTTTTTTTAATTTTGTTAATAGAGACAAAATTCCCTCATAATATCCATTAATTTGTACACAAACATTATTTAAGTTTTCTATTTCTTTTTCTATTGCCTCAAAATCCATACTATTTAATTCATCATAACTATAGTTTCCAAATTTAAGACTTTTAACACTTGTAGTTGTAGAACTTCCAGCTGTCGTTCCTCCAGTTTTTGCACCTTCACTTGCTGGGGTTGTTCCAGCAGTATTTTCTGGCGTTGTTGTTCCAGTAGTATTTTCTGGTGTTGCTGTACCGCCAACATTTTCTGGTGTTACTGTTTCACCAACATTTTCAGGCGTTACAGTAGCATTTTGGTTTTCATTTCCATTTCCACCCATAATTAATCCTCCTATCTTATCTTTATTACACTACCATCATATCTTTATTAAAAAAAATTGTCAACTAATAATCAACAATTTTACAATTTATTTTACGAATATTTAAATTAATAGTAATTTACTGCCATTTACTATACCTGAATCTTTTACAATATTATTAATATTGATAACAAGACCAGAGATAGCATCATATAAAAGAGCATTTTGATTTATTAAATAATTATCATCCGATAAATCTTTAATTACTTTCTGAATTAGTTCAGTAGCTGTTTTAACTCTCATATTAATTGGCAAAAACATATCATAGCTTTCATCAATTGTTGCAACATATATTGTAACTAATATTTTATCCATAATCCACCTACTTTGCAAATTTTACTACTATTTTCTCACCATCATCAATAACAACAATTTCATCACTAGGATCAATATTATCATAAGGTGAATTATATATTCTTTTAGCAGGGAAAACCTGTTGTTCAGAAAAATCTGTTCCTGTCCAAATACCATAATCTACATCTAATACTTCATACCATTTTTGTTTTTTTATAAAAGAGAAATTGCTGTTAGTATCAATTATAATAAAATTATAAACATTAGTTTTTTCAGCAACATCTATTAAATCTGAAATACTTTTTATATTATCATCTTTACTTTCATTTAAATGCTTTTCTAAAGCAGTATATCCTAAAATAAATATTGGAATTTTCCCGACAACTTCAGTATTACCAATATATTTTTGCATATTTTTGTATAAACTTGGTATTAATTTATTAAAATTAGCAGAATAAGTTTTTATATTATTATACTCATCAAATTCAAAATCCTTATAAGTATTCAAAACTATTGGATGACAATTATTAATTGTATCAAATATTTTAAAAAGGCTCTGAATAAAAGTTGAAAAATCATCAATTTTGTTCCCAGCAATCATTGTTATGTTTCTTAAGAAGTTAAAAGCATATATTTGAGCAGTTTCCTTTTCGAGTCCTAAAATTATATTATTCATACTCTTTTCTAATCCTAAATATTTATTTAATTTAACAATATTAGGAAGTTCAGGTATTGCTTGAACTTGAGCAACTTTTTTAGATAATTCTTTGAAAATATAATCTAAGTTTTGATATAAATCTTTTTCTTCAAATATTAAGCTAGTTTGGAATTCATAAACAGAATCATTAATTCTAACTAAACCTCTTCCAGGACAATTTGATGGAATAACATCTGTTTTATCAACTATCAAAGTATAATCACTACTATCTACAAGCTGTAAGGCTATTTTTTGTGGAAAATTATTAGTAATTCTATAACCTAACGCATTAGGATTAGTAGAAGTAATAATGAATGTAATACCATTTTTATTACAATCTCTAGTTAAAACTGAAAAGACATCGTCATATAAATCTTCAAATTGTTCTTTAAAAACATCCATTCCATTCATTAAAATAACGATATTAGGAAGTTTTTGACCACTTAATCTACAAAAACTTTCATAACTTCCACCAAAATTTGAGAAAATCTTTTTACGCCTTTTATTTTCTTTCAATAAAATTTTAAATAATCTTGTAATTTTTTCTTCATCATTTACTAAAAGTATATCTCCAACCTGTGGAGCATTTAGAAAAATTTTTAGTGTTTCTGCACCTAGATCAATTATATAGAAATTGACTTCACTAGAATCATGAGTTGTAATAACTGAGTAAATTAAAGTTGATAAAAATGTTGTTTTACCTGAACCAGTCATTCCAAATATAGCAGTATTTCCACCAATAGTGATAGGAAGTCTTACAACTCCTTGCAACTGTTGTTTTGGATTATCATATTCTCCAATTATTGGATTTAAAATGCAAGAATAATTAGTTGGATTATATTTCGCTCTTAAATTTTCTAGAAAAATAATAGAAGGGACATTAGGAAGCCATAAATTATTTTCTTTATAACCTTGTTTTTTAGCAACATCAATAATATACTTTAAAACGTTTTTTAATTCTTCGCCTAAATTTTCTATCTTGTTTGGACCAACATCAGTATTTTCTTCAATACTTCTAATAATTTGCCCTACTTCATTAACAAAATCTATCGAATTATCAACCTTACTTCTAGCTTTTTCAAAAGGAATATATTGTGATCCTGAATATGCTGATTGTCCTAAAATATAATATTCATCATAACCAACCTGTAAATAAAATCTTCCTGCTTCTTTAATATAAGCAGCATCAGGTTTATTCAACATTTCATTACTATCTTCTGTTGTTTGTACTTTACAACAAATTTTAAATTTAGAGTTGGACCATATCTGATCATCTACTACACCACTTGGTTTTTGAGTTGCTAGTATTAAGTGTACTCCTAAACTTCTTCCTATACGGGCAATTGAAATTAATTGATCCATAAAATCAGGTTGTTGAGCTTTTAACTCAGCAAATTCATCACAAATAATAAATAAATGTGATATTGGAGTTTCTAATTTACCATCTCTATGTAATTTCTGATATTTATAAATATCTATTGTACCTATATTTAATTGTTCTTTAGCCTTATTAAAAACACTTTGTCTTCTTTTTACTTCACTATCTATTGATACTAATGTTCTTTTCATTTCAGCCTTATCAAGGTTAGTAATAGTACCTACCAAATGAGGAAGCTTAATTCCTAGACTTCTATTTTCAAAGGCTCCAGCTAGTCCTCCACCTTTATAATCAATTAAAACAAATTGTACTTCATTAGGACTATAATTAATAGACATAGACAAAATATATGTAATAATTGTTTCTGATTTTCCTGAACCAGTCATTCCTGCTACTAGTCCATGTGGGCCATGATATTTTTCATGCAAATCTAGGTTTATTAAATTACCAGTGGCATCAATTCCAATAGGAGCTGCTAAGCTATTAACAATATTAGAATTTTTCCATCTATTAACTATATTAAGTTGTTCAACTTTTCCTACATCATACATTTCTAAAAAACCATATTTATCAGGTAAATTAGTAAGTATTGTTGTTGCTGTTTTAACAGGAATATTAGCAAGGGATGAAAGACTTTTGGAAATATCAACTTCATTTTCATTTAAGAATTCTGGAACAAAATGAATAATATCATCTTCTTGCATTACACTTGCAAATGATGCTCCTTCATTTTGAGAATAATTTATAAAATAAGAACATTCCATTGGAACATTAGCAACTTTAGAATCAAAAACACAAGCACTAAAGCCTAATTTTCTTTCACAATCTAATACATCTTGTAATATTTTCAAATTTCTATATTCATCAATGGTATCTGTAATAATTAAATAATATGGCAATTCTTTTTTATAAATATTATCACCAGAAATAGCTTTTCTTCTATTAAATTCTCTTTCTAGAAAATTTGAAATAGACTGAGCTTCACTCAAATCTGTTGCAAAAAAACGCACACTATAATCATTACTCCATAAATGCGGAAGTCTTTCAATATAGTTATAATAATCTTCATTATTTTTACTAGTTAAGATTACTAATTTTAAATCTGCGTAGCTATGAAGAGTAACAAGTTGTAAAATTAACCCCATTATATATTTATTATTTAAATTATCTTCAGAAATAAAAGCCACTTTATCTCTTCTAACAAATGAAACTGTTGCAGGAACATCTTTAATATATTTATTATCATTTATTATTTTTCTAATATTTTCAAGTAACTTATCTTCTTCTTCAATAAAATCTTCTTCTTGGTAATCAATAACACAGTCAAGTGGAACTGTTCCTACTCCAAGTCTAATACTTAAAAAGTCAGAATTTTCTATATTTCTAGAAAATAACATATTATTTCTATTTAAAATAATTTCTTGGCATTTATTTAAAGAAATATTATTATTTTGTAATATTGATTTTTGTTCTTCGATAGCATCTTTTAGTATTTTATTTTTTTTGTTAAGATATTTTTTAAATTTAGCTCTTGTTCTTTTTTGCCTAATATCATTAACTATTCTTGTCACAAATGATTGAAAAAGAGGCCATATTACACTTGCAAAAAGCATAGTGGCACACATTATAATAGACATTAGAGCACTTCTTCTAGTTGAAGGATCACTGCTCATTAAATCATCAAAAGAAAATATAGCCATAATAACTGATGAGCTGCTCATTACGAGTGAAGGAACCATCGTCATTAATACTGAACCTTCTGTTTTGCTAAACCTAGGTGGAGATGTTATTTTTAAGTGAAGAGTTTTAAACTGACTTTGAAAAACTGGGGTTTTCCAGTAATAGTCTTTTTCTTCGTAAAAGTTAGTATATACTTCTCCCATATTATTAATATTGTTAACTATAAAATTATTATTTATTTGGGCCAGTTTAGAAGAGTATATAAAAATAGAGTTATTAATATTATTAATCACTATATTATCTCCATATATTGTAAATCTTAATCCTAAAATAAAAACAACGTCTAGTTTTTGTAATACTTTTTCTTCTATAATTCTTCCATTAACATATATAGGTATTTTGGTATTTAAATTTTTTAATGTATAAACACCATTATTACATATAATACTAGCCTGTTTTTTTGATATCTTTGGACATTGATATATAATATCCAAATTATTGCTATTTCCAATAGTTATTGTATCATTTTGAGGTAATCTTTTATAGATAAAATTACTTTCATAACTATTATCAATATATAGTGTTATATATTCATCTTTTCCTACTAATATTTGATAAAATTCATATAATCTTAATTCTACTTTTTCTATTATTTTTCCGTTTTCTAGTATTTGAATATCATTATTACTACTCATTACCCATTTACCATTTTCTTCTTTTACACTTAGAAGTGATCTTTTTTCATTTTTTTCGTTGTAGTCAGTAATGATATAGTTACCTGAAATTATTTTAGGTAGCAAAAAAGTATACATTCTAAATCTTTGTAATATATATATTTTCATAACTTTATCATGCCACCTTCTTATCTTATATAATATATATAACATACTTATTAAAAAAAAAAAAGAAGTTTTTAATAAAAAGGGATCTGAATTAAGATATAGCAAAAAAGAAAAAATTAAAAAAAACTATTGACAATTACATATATTAGTCTATAATTGAATTATAGCATATGAGAATCATGTATAGAGACATGGGTTACTTCTCAATATATATCACAGTAGATAATTGTCAATATTAATTTTAAATTTTAAGTCATTACATAATTTGATCCATAATGATTAAAATTTAAGCGTTAATTAAGTATTACTACATTGTTTATATATTTATATTACAGTAACTAAGCCGATTAAAATTATCACATCATATGCTCAAATTGGAAGAAAGAAAACTTCAAACAGGCAATTGTTAGTATGGTGCATACCTCATTTTAAAGAATGGGAACAATTGATAAACTCCAGTAAAGACTGGTAAAAGTAATATTTAAAAATTAAATGAGGCCAATTACTTTTATTTATAGTTCTTGGATATGTGTTTTATAATTATATAAATGTTATAAGCTAGCGGCACATCGATCTAATAAATCATTAAAAAAGATTTAGCCTGTTACCAAGAACCCAATTTAAGAGAAAGTTAAACTCGGTTGATAATGCTTTATTATTTAGATAAAGTTCAAAACTATAAGACTACCTTAAAACGGTAGTTTTTTATTGGTTAAAATATTTATGATGTAGCATATATTATATTAGAAAGAAGGAAATATAATGAATGATAAATTTCCATTTTTTAATAAAATATGTTATATAAATGGGATCACTGGACCAACTGGTAATACTGGCCCTACTGGTTCTATAGGACCTACTGGACCACAAGGTTCTAATGGATTAGCAGAAACAGTTTCATTGGGAAAAATTAGTACTACAGATTTTATGAATGATGCTAAAATAATAGATAATAAATCAGGTCTCAATCACGTTCTAGATTTCGTAATACCAAAAGGCCCTACAGGACCAAAAGGTGACAATGGTAACAGTGTAACAATATTAGGATCTTACAATTCATTAGACGATCTAAAAAAAAATCATCCACAAGGTAAAGTTGGGGATTCTTATTTAATAGATGAATATTTATATGTCTGGGATGAAAATAAAAAACAGTGGAATAATGTAGGTATTATAAAAGGGCCTACAGGACCGACAGGTCCCATAGGTCCGATGGGGCCAATTGGGCCACAAGGTTCTAATGGAGAACAAGGACCTCCAGGGCCATTAGCAATTCCAACAACAGTCTTTCTAAAAGTTACAGAAAATAATTTAGAAGAAGAAGTTAAATCTAAAGAAAGAATTCCAATCAATACAAAAATTGGAGATGATTCTGAAAATTTTATTTTAAATAAAGATGAAAAAACTATAACTTTTGTTAATAAAGGTGTTTATTATGTCGATTTTATAGTGCATGCTCATCCTTCTAATGGTACAACTTTTAAAGATGATCGTGATATGGTATCGATAGGACTTTTAAGAGTAGATCAAGAAACAGTATATGTTGGTGGAAGTATGTGGGATTTTGATAAATCATCTGTTAATGTAATGGGAAAAGGAATAATTAATTTGCTAAATGATAATGCCAAATTTGAACTTTTAAATTTAGGGAAATATCCAATTTATTTAGATATTCCACCTAGGGCTTATACCTATACAAGTTCTCCACTTATTAATCCTGTAGTTACACTTATAATACAAAAAATTAAATAAATAAAAATCCTTCCATTAATTATATAATGGAGAGGTTTTTTATTTACTATTACTTAAGTGCTCTTCCTTAATCTTAATCTTTACCTTTACCATAGACGTTAACAGTAACTTTATATGTTTGAGAAGTATCTGATAATACATAATCTTTATCAACCCACATTCTTAAGCGATAATATTTTGTATGAGTTGTATGTCCTT
>CANQWY010000060.1 GCA_947627675.1 uncultured Bacilli bacterium | reverse complement strand
GAATATTTATGTGAATGCCTTAATTCAGTAATTAATCAGACTTTCGGAATAGAAAATATAGAAGTTATTATAATAAACGACGGCTCTACTGATGATAGCAGCAATATAATAAATTCTTATTTAAACAGATATAATGATTGGATTTTTATTAATCAAGAAAATAAAGGCCTTTCCGCTTCTAGAAATAGAGGTTTAGATATTTGTAGTTGTGAATATATAATGTTTTTAGATAGTGATGATTATCTCGATGAAAAAATGGTTGAAATACTTTATAAAAAAATAAATGAAAATAAAAAAATAATGATGTCAGTAGGAAAATTACAGGCTTTTGATAAAAATGGATTTATTAAATTTTATACTGATAAAATTTTAAGTGAAAATATGATTTCAAGCTATTCTCAATATAATAAAATTATAGATAATGTAGTTGCTTATGCTAAATTATACAGAAAAAATTTTATAAATAATCTTAGATTTATTGAAGGAGTAAAACATGAGGATGTATATTTTTCATCTTACTTAATATTACAAAATAAACTTTTTATTATAAGTTGTGATGCAATATATTATAGAAGAATTAGAAATGGAGAAAACAAATCCATTACTCAAAATTTAACATTAGAAACATTTGGAGATTTAATAATAAATTATAATAAATTACTAGAGGATATCAGTGATAAGTATTCATTATATTTATTAGCAATAAAGAAACTAAACAAATATTTATATTCAAAAATTCCGGTTTATGATTGGAATAAAGGTGAAATTAAAATAGATGAATTTATAAATCTAAATGTCAAAAATAAAATTGGAAATATAATTGCAAAAATATATAACTTTATATTATCGATTGGATGTAGAATATATATTTTAAAATTTAAAAAGAAGGTTTAAAAATGGATAAAATAGATTTTGTAATAACATGGGTAGATGGAAATGATGAGGAGTGGTTAAAAGAAAAGGCCAAATATCAAAATGAAATTGGCGATAAAAATGACGCTCGTAAAATAAGATATCGTGATTGGGGTACTCTTAAATATTGGTTTAGAGGTGTTGAAAAATATGCACCATGGGTGAATAAAATATATTTTATTACTTGGGGACATATACCAAAGTGGCTAAATACTGATAATGATAAATTAGTTGTAGTTAATCATAAAGATTATATACCTAAAGAATATTTACCAACTTTTAATTCAAATGCAATTGAAATGAATATTTTTAAAATAAAAGGACTTTCAGATAATTTTGTATATTTTAATGATGATATGTATATTACAAATTATGTTAAAAAAAGGGACTTTTTTAAAAAAGGTATTCCATGTGATTCTCTAGTTCTCTCACCACTTATAATAAAACCGGGTGATGGCTTTTATAAAAAGATTTCTAATGACATACTTATAATTAATAAATATTTCAATTATAGAAAATGTGTAAAATCTAATATACTAAAATATTTTAATATTAAGTATGGTAAATATTTATTAAAAAATCTATCATTCTTGTCTTATAGGGATTTCCCAGGTTTTCATAATTTTCATTTTCCAATTTCATATTCTAAAAATACTATAAATGAAATATGGAACAAAGAAAAAGAAATGGTATTAAAAACTATGTCCTTCCGTTTTAGAAATAATAATAATTCAATTAATCACTGGCTATATCAATATTGGCAATTTGCAACAGGAAAGTTTTCTCCACGAAATCCCAAAATAGGTAAGTATTACCATATTCAAGATAATAAGTTACTATACGCTATAAGAAATAATAAGCACAAATTAACATGTATAGATGATTCTGATTTGTTAGTTGATTTTGAGCAAAAAAAAGCTGATTTAATTGCTGCTTTTGATTTTATATTACCTGATAAATCACAATTCGAAAAGAGGTAAAAATGATATTTAAAATAATTATAAAAATTATAAATATTTTTTATTTAATAGATACGAAAATATATACATTTTTTAAAAAGAATATTTCAATAGGAAAAGGTTTAGATTTACCTATTTCTAGTAAAATAAAAGTTTATAATGGAGCAAAAGTATTTATTGGTAATAATTTCAAAGTTAGAAATAACTGCACTATCAAAGTTTTAAATACAGGATATTTAAATATAGGTAATAATGTTTTTTTGAATAATAATACTAATATTGTTTGTCGAGAAAATATAAAAATTGGTGATAATGTACTAATAGCTCAAAATGTAGTAATTATTGATCATGATCATAATTTGAAATTAAGTACAAAAAACTCAAACAAGTTTATATGTAATCGAATATCAATTGGTAATAATGTTTGGATTTGTTCAGGTGTTATCATATTAAAGGGAATTTCTATTGGAGATAATTGTATTATTGCTGCTGGTGCTGTAGTACTAAAAGATGTCCCTTCAAATAGTATTTATTACTCTAAAAATAAAATAATTAAAAGGGATGATTATAGTGAAAAATGAAAAATTTGTATTTCTAATATTACACTATCAGGCTATAAATGAAACAATTAAATCAGCTAATTTAATTTTAGAAAAATATAAAAATTATGATTTTAATATTATTATAGTTGATAATTGTTCACCTAATAAAACAGGGCAGATATTATTAGAAAAATATTCTAATAACGAAAAAATTGAAGTTATATTGAATAATAAAAATCTTGGTTTTTCTAAAGGAAATAATATTGGTTTTAAATATGCAAAAAGTAAATTAAACCCAGATTTCATTATTATGATGAATAGTGATATTTATATGATACAAGATAACTTTTTAGAACTAATTAGTAGAGAATACCAACAAAGTCATTTTGCAGTGCTTGGCCCTAAAATTCATTTGCCTCAAAATAAAATAAATTATATTAAAAGTGAAGTTAGAACTAAAAATGAAATAAAAAAAAGAATTATTGAATTAGTTAAGCAATATGTAGCTACATTATTTTTTATAGATAAAAAGGAAAGTAAGAAAAAAATAAATTCCAATAATAAAAATATAAATAAAAGTAAAATTTACAATGCAGTTATTCATGGTTGTTGTATGGTTTTTTCTAAAAGATATATAGATTTGTTTGATGGTTTAGATGAAAAAACTTTCATGTATGGGGAAGAAGAGCTTTTGAATATAAAATTGAAAAAAAGTAATCTACTTTCAGTTTATGCACCTGAGTTAGAGGTTTTTCATAATGAAGATTCATCAACAAACGAAATTTCAAAATCAAATAGGAAGGTTAAACTATTTAAACTTAAATATATGATTATTGCTAATATAAAAATATTGCACGAGTTAGGAAAATAAAAGTATTATACATAGGTTAGTGGAGAGTGATATAAGTGGTGGAAATTAGTGTAATAATACCTGTATATAATGGTGCAGAAAAAATGGCTGATACTTTAGATAGTATTTATAATCAAACATTTAAAAATTTTGAATTAATATTAGTTAATGATGGATCAACTGATAATATTATAGAAATAGTTAATAATTATAAAAAAAATAATTCTATAAAAAATATGGAATTAATAACAACTTTAAATAAAGGTGTAAGTAATGCAAGAAATATAGGAATTGAGAAAGCTAAAGGAAGATATATAATGTTTTTAGATAGTGATGATTTATTTAAAGAAAATATGTTACAAGAAATGTATAATACTTTAAATAAGAATGATTCTGATGTATGTATTGCCGGCTTTGAATACGTGTTCAACAGTAATTTAGAAAATAAAATTACCAAATATTGAAGGTACTTTTAAACAAAATGAATTTCTAAATTCGTGTTTTATAAAATTATATGATAATTTGTTAATCAATTGTATTGGCAATAAAATGTATAGAACTGATTTAATTCGTAGTAATAGATTGATATTTAGAAAAAATTATAATATAAATGAAGACTTAATTTTTTGTATTGAAGTAATGCAAAATGCTAATAAGATAACGATAATTAATGATTATTATTATAAATATATTCAGCATTCATCAGGAAAAAGCTTAGTATCAAAATATAATGAGAATGCTATTGATACTTGCATAGATTTTATGGAAACTCTAATAAAATATTACTCTAAATTTAATTTAACAAACAATATTAAAGATGAAATAAATGAGTGTATTATAAAAAGATTTATATTTTTTATTCAAAAAATTAGGAAGAATAATCAGTTAACACTATCTGAAAAGAAAAAACATTTTGAAAAAGTATCAAACAATGATATCGTAAGACAACTTTATAAGAAAACAAAACTTAAATCAAAAAAAGACAAAATAAAGATGTTTATTATTATGAATAAATTATATAGATTTGGTCTTATGATTGAGTAGATAGGAGATATAGAAATGAGAACTAAAAATTCAATAAAAAATAGTATTTTATCTATGTTTTATACTTTTGTAACTATTATTATAGGTTTACTAGCTCAATCAATATTTATTAAAATATTGGGAAGTGAATATAATGGAATTAAAAGTTTATTTTCAAATGTATTATCTATATTATCAGTTGCAGAATTAGGATTTGGCTCTGCAATAGTTTTTAATTTATATAAACCTATAAAGGAAAAAAATATAGAAGAAATAAAATCTTTTTTATCTTTTTATAAGAAAGTATATACAGTTATTGCCCTTGTTATCTTAATATTAGGAATATGCATTTTACCACTAATTCCTATACTAGTAGGGAAAAATGTAATTAAAGACAACTTATATGTCTTATTTGTTCTATTTTTATTAAATTCAGTTTTTTCTTATTTACTAACCTATAAAAGAAGTATTTTATATGCTGATCAAAAAAACTATGTCATTAATATAATTAACGTTATATATATTGTTCTACTTAATATTTCAGAAATTTTTATTTTATTTCTTACCAAAAGTTTTTATATTTACTTGATTATAAAAATAATTTTTACAATACTTGAAAATTTAACTATTCACCATATTGTAGATAAAAAGTATCCATATTTAAAAAATATGAATAATGTTAGTGAATTATCAAAAGAATCAAAAAAGGAAATTATAACTAAAGTAAAGGGATTGTTCTTTCATAAAATCGGTAGCTTTGTCGTTAATGGTACAGATAATATAATTATATCAATGTCACATGGTTTAGGAATAATTTATGTTGGATTATACTCTAATTATAATTTAATAATAAATTATGTTAACAAACTGTTTGGTAATATATTTTTAAGTATGACAGCATCGGTTGGTAATTTATTAATTGATAAAGATTATATAAAACAAAAAAATATATATAATTCAATGTTATTGTTGAACTCATGGATTTATTGCTTTTGCTCAATTGCTTTACTTTTTCTGATAGAACCATTTATTAAAATATGGATTGGCTCTAAATATATATTATCCAATTATGTATTGATAGTGTTAGTAATTAATTTTTATATTCAAGGTTTACGTAAGACTTCAATTACATTTAAAGAAGCAGCAGGGATATACTATGAAGATAGATATGTGCCATTATTAGAATCATTAATTAATTTAGTGGCCTCAATTATTTTAGTAAGGTACTTTGGTTTAGCTGGTGTATTTTTAGGAACTATTATTAGTACTAGTATTTTATTTCTTTACAGTTATCCCAAATTTGTTTATAAAAAAGTTTTACATGGTAGCTATATTGAATATGCAAAATTATATTTAAAACATTTATTACTGACATTATTTATTTTCTTAATAGTTAGGTATGGTATAGGGATAATTAATATAGATAATATAATAAATTTATTAATTGTAAGAGCTATTTTTATTACAATTTCTGTAAATTTATTATATGGATTAATATGTTGGAATGATAAAGATTTTGAATACTATAAAGTTCATTTTTTAAGAAAGTTTAAATTATATAAAAAAATCAGTAATAAATTATGAGTTTGAAAAAATAAAGGTAGGTAAAAATTTAGAAAAATAATTCTAAAACTATCTATTCAAAGTTAAGGAGTAAATAATGAATGTACGATCTTTAGGGAATTTTAAATTAAAATTTAATCTAATAAAATTTCTATTTTGTTTTTCTTATTTTTTGATAGTTTTATCAACCATGTATTCTAGAGTTTATTATTTTAGCAGGTATTCTAGTATATTTGAAAATATTGCTTTAGTTATTTTATTTTTTATATGTATTATCCAATCTAGAAGTTATAAATTAAAAACAATAATTATTATGATACTACTAATACCTATAGTTATGTTATCTTCAAAAATATCTGCCAATAACATAAATTTAAAGCTATTACTATTAATATTTGCAAGTAAAAATATTAATTTTAATAAAATGATAAAATTTGATTTCGTTCTAAAAATATTTATGTTACTTATACTATTTATATTACATTATATCGGTTTAACTGATGATGTTATAATATATAGAGCAGATGGAACTATACGAAATTCAATGGGATTAGCACATCCTAATTTGCTTGGTACTTATATTATGATTTTATGTTTAGAGTTTATTTATTTAAAAAATAAAAAATTAAAATTAACACACTATTTAATTTTGTTTTTACTTGTGTTTGTTATAAATTATTTTTGCGATAGTAGAACTAGTTCATTTATTATAATATTTTTATTAATATTTACTGTTTATTATGACAAAATTAATAAAAATATATTTGATAGTAAATTATTTAGAACTATTATCTGTAACTCTTTTTTAATATTACTATTTATATCATATTTTTCATCTGTTTTATATCATGATGGTAATTACTTATTTTACAGATTAAATAGCTTATTTTCAGGGCGACTATACTGGATATTTTATTATTTAAAAACATATTCTATAAATTTATTTGGAAATAATTTAAGGATAATTAATTCTTTTACAGCGGTAAGTTTAAATATTAGTGCCATGATATTAGATAATGCCTATATCTATTATCTATTAAAGTTTGGCTTGTTAGTTTATGCAATTTTCTTTATATCATTTTATAAAAGCTTTTCAAGAATGTTTAAATATAAAGAATATTTTCTAATAATAATTTTTTTACTATTATTAGTTTATAGCTTAATGGAAATACTTGCATTTCAAGTAGCATATAATGTTTTTTTAATTTATTTTTCTAATTTACTCTTCTTTAAAGAAAAAAAAATGATAAGTATTATTGCATAATATAATTTTATTATATTAGGTGCATAATTATATTGGTATTTACTATTTCAATAATTTTATCTATAATTTATATTGAAATTGTGGTGTGTAATTGAAAAGAAATATAAAATTTCAGAAAATGTTTGGACTACATTGTTTGAAAGAAAGAAATTTAAGGAGGAAATATGAAAATTGGAGTAGCAGGAACAGGATATGTAGGATTATCTATTTCAACATTACTTAGCCAAAATAATGAAGTAGTAGCATTAGATGTTATAAAAGAAAAGGTAGATATGATAAATAAACGTATTTCACCGATTAAAGACAAAGAAATAGAAGATTATTTTAAAAATAAAAAATTAAATTTAAGAGCAACATTAGATTATAAAGAAGCATTTAATAATGCAGAATATATTATAATTAGTACTCCTACTAATTATGATGATGAAAAAAATTTTTTTGATACATCAAGTGTTGAAGATATAATAAAAAAAGTAATAAGCATGAATATAGATACAACAATTATAATAAAATCAACGATACCAGTAGGTTTTGTAAATAGCATGAAGAAAAAGTATAATATTGATAATATTTTATTTTCACCAGAATTTTTAAGAGAAGGAAGAGCATTATATGATAATCTATATCCATCTAGAATAATAGTAGGAGAAAAATCTGAGAGAGCTAGGATTTTTGCAAATTTATTAAAAGAGGGTGCAATCAAAAAAGAAATAGAAGTAAAATATATGAATTCAACAGAAGCAGAAGCGGTAAAATTATTTGCAAATACATATTTAGCACTTAGAGTAGCCTATTTTAATGAATTAGATACATATGCAGAATTAAATGGATTAAATACTAAAGATATAATAGATGGAGTATGTCTAGATCCTAGAATAGGTAATCAATATAATAACCCATCATTCGGATATGGAGGATATTGTCTTCCTAAAGATACGAAACAATTACTAGCAAATTATGATAAAGTACCTCAAAATTTAATAGAAGCTATAGTAAAATCAAATGATACCAGAAAGGATCATATTACAAATATGATTATAAAGAAAAAGCCAAAAGTAGTTGGAATTTATAGACTTACAATGAAAACAGATTCAGATAATTTTAGAGCAAGCGCAATTCAGGGAATTATTGATAGATTAAAAGATAAAGGTGTTGAAGTAGTAATATACGAACCTACTCTCAATAAAGAAAATTTTAATGGTTGCAGAGTAGAAAACGATTTTAATAAATTTGATGATATAACAGAAGTAGTATTAGTAAATAGGATTGACGAAAATGTTAAAAAAATAGCAAATAAAGTATATACAAGAGATTTATTTAGTAGGGACTAGACTTGTATTAATAGTATGAGCAAATTGATATAGATTTTTTAGTCTCTTTACACATCTTTTGTTAGAAATATTTTTATATTTTGAATTTGACTTTTTCTAAAAAAATAATATCTTTTTTATTTTTTTAATTTATTTGTATTAAAATTGTGGCATGGAAGTATATGTCAAAAGTAAAATTAACTACAGAGTGTAATTAGAATTAAAATGTACTTATTTTATTAGAGATATTTTCACTTAAAAATCGCATGTTATACGGAAAATAAAAATGAAAATATTTACAATTAGGGAAAAAAATGATAGTATATAGGTAATGTTGAAGAAAAAAGCAGAAATAAAAAAAGAAAGGAGACTTGCTAACCATTG
>CANQWY010000059.1 GCA_947627675.1 uncultured Bacilli bacterium | reverse complement strand
GAAAAGTTAATGGACAATCTTGAAAAATTATTAACAAGTGAAGAGTTTTACAATTTATTTGATTACGAAAAAGAAAGCTTAATTACTATAAAAATGAAGGAAGAATTGCTGGAATAAAAAGAGGAATTGAAAAAACAGCAATAGCAATGATGAAAGATAATGTTGATAATAATACAATATCAAAATATACAGGCTTAAGTATAAAAGATGTTAATAAACTTAGAAACAGTTTAAATTAATATCTTTTTTTAAGTAAAATTAGATAATAGAGATATCATAACAATAAAATAAGACCAAAATTAAGTAATTATGATATCATATGATAAAAAACTGAATTAATGAAAATATATTTAATTTTTTGAAAAATTTATATATCAAATATGTTAAAAAATGATATACTAAAAAAGTAAGTTGTTAGGAGGAGTAAAATGCTATTAATAGGAAGTCATGTTGGTTATAAAAAAGATACAGGGATACTTGGAAGCTTGGAAGAAGCGTTAAGTTATGGTGAAAATACATTTATGTTTTATACAGGAGCTCCCCAAAATACAATGAGAAGCCCAATAAATAAAGATATTGTAAATAAAGCATTAGATTTAATGAAAAAAAATGATATAGACAAAAACAAAATAATTGTGCATGCTCCATATATCATTAATTTAGCTAATACTGATAAATATGAATTTGCAGTAAGTTTTTTAAAAGAAGAAATTAAAAGATGTGAAGAACTTTCAATGAAATATTTAGTTTTGCATCCTGGAAGTCATGTAGGCCTTGGAGTAGATGTTGCAATTGATAATATTTCATCAGGCTTAAATGAAGTTTTAAAGAATTCAACAGTTACAATTTTATTAGAGACTATGGCTGGCAAAGGTAGTGAAGTTGGTAAAAACTTTGATGAGTTAAAAAGAATAATAGACAAAATAGATAATAAAAACTTAATTGGAGTTTGTATGGATACCTGTCATTTAAATGATTCTGGATATGATGTATCTGCTTTTGATGAAATATTAGATGAATTTGATAGAAAAATTGGAATTAAATATTTAAAATGTATTCATATAAATGATAGTAAAAATACAATTGCATCACATAAGGATAGACATGAAAATATAGGATTTGGTGAAATTGGTTTTGATAACTTAATAAAGATAATTTACAATGATAGAATAAAAGATATTCCTAAAATATTAGAAACACCTTATGTTTTAGACAAAGCCCCATATAAAATGGAGATAGAAATGATAAAAAATAAAAAATTTGATAGTAATCTAATAGAAAAGATTAAAGATACTCATTAATAGATTTTATATACAAATCATAAATACTATTATAAGTTTCTTTACTTACTTTACTTTTTAATATATTAAATGTTTCCTGATAATCTTTATTATATAATTTTTGCCAGTTTTCTTTTAGAAGAATAGTTATTATTTCTGCTTCATTATCATTTACATAGATTTTTCTTTTATTTAAGAAATTTTTTGTAATTGTTTTATTTAAATATATAATATTATTTTTTATTAATTTTTCGTACATTTTTTCCTCCTATATGAAAATATATGAAATAAGTTTTAAAATATGTGATAAACTATTAAAGAGGAGGGCTTTTATGTCAAAAAAGAAAGTAGATAACAATAAAAATAAAATTAATAGAAAAGTAGTAATTGATAAAGAAGTCCTAAATAAAAGAATGCTATTTTTTTTAATTTTTATTATAATATTATTTTCTGCAGTTGTTTTTAAATTATTTGAGGTAATGATTGTTGATAGTAAGACCTATACTACTTCCCTTAAAGAGCTTAGTTATTCAATTGTTGAAGGTACATCAGCACCGCGTGGTAGAATTTATGATAGAAATTATAATATTATAGTAGATAATAAAGCAGTAAAAACTATATATTATAAAAAAGACAAGAAAATATCCGTAAACGATGAAATTAATTTAGCATATAAAGTTAGTAGTCATCTTAATTTAAATTATTCTAAATTAACCGAAGGTCAAATGAGAACATTTTATTTAGAAAAAAATACCGATGAGATAGAAAAACGAGTAACAGAAGAAGAATGGAATAAATATGATGAAAGAAGATTATCTAGTAAGGATATAGAAAAAATAAAATTATCAAGAATTACAAAAGAAGAATTGGATAGTTTTACAGAAAGTGATAAAAAGGCATCATACTTATATTATTTGATGAATAATGGATATTTATACGATGAAAAAGTTATTGAAACAGGAGATGAAGTTACAGAAGAAGAATATGCCTATATTGCTGAAAATACTCAAAATCTTGATGGATTTGGAACTAAACTTGATTGGGAAAGAACTTATCCATATGGTGATGTTTTTAGGAGTATTTTAGGAACTATTTCAACTACTGAAGAAGGTATTCCTGCAGATTCAAAAAGTGAATATCTTGCTAAAGGATACTCATTAAATGATAGAGTAGGATTAAGCTATATTGAAAAAGTTTATGAAGATTATTTAAGAGGAACAAAAGAAAAGTATCAAGTAGTAAATTCACATGAGCTTAAACTTGTCGCAGATGGAAAAAGAGGTAATGATATAGTCTTATCAATTGATATAAATTTACAAAGAGAAATTGAAAATATTTTAAAGGAAGAAGTTGCAAAAGCAAAAACAGAAAAAAATACAGATTATTATGATCACTCTAGTGTTGTAATACAAGATCCTTCAACTGGTGATATCCTTGCAATGTCATCAAAAAAAATAGTCAATGGAGAAATTATAGATAATACTCCTAGTATTTTATCATCTACTATTACACCCGGATCAGTAGTAAAAGGAGCTTCAATGTTAGTTGCCTATAATACAGGGGCTATAAAAGTTGGAGAATATTTAGTTGATGAGTGTATAAAAGTTGCTGGTACTCCCAAAAAATGTTCTTCTCATACTTTAGGAAGAATTAATGATATAACTGCCCTTGCCAAAAGTAGTAATGTATATCAATTTAAAGCTGCTATAAGAGTAAATGGGCAAGAATATTATAATGGAATGAAACTAATATTTAATCAGAAATCTTTTGATATATATAGAAACATGTATCATTCATTTGGACTTGGCGTAAAAACAGGTATTGATTTACCAACGGAAAGCAGTGGATATACTTCAAAAGATGTTGCTGCTGGAAATTTATTAGATTTTGTAATGGGCCAGTATGAAGCTTATACGCCGATACAACTTTCACAATATATTACAACAATTGCAAATGGCGGAGAAAGATTAGAGCCTCATTTACTTAAAGAGGTTCACTCATCAACAGATAGTGAGGAGCTAGGTGATATTATAAAAAAAGTTGATAGAAAAGTTTTAAATACAATTGATACTAAACCAGAATATATGGCTAGAATGAAAGAAGGATTTTATGCAGTTATGCATCAAGCTGGTGGTTATGGTCGTGGATATATAGATGATAAATATGATTCTGCTGGTAAGACTGGAACATCTCAAAGTTTCATAGATACCGATAATGATCAAATAATTGATACTGAGACTATAACAAGTTCCTTTGTTGGATATGCTCCCGCTAATAATCCGAAAATATCAATAATAGTAACTTCACCTGATTCTTCGCATCCTAATTCAAGTTCGGATTATGCTTCTTTAGTTACTCTGCATATAACAAAAGCTATTACTAATAAATATTTTGAAATGTTCCCTCTCCAATAAATAAATTAGTAAACTAGTTATTATTTCCCTTTTATTTTATGCTATTTAATTTTTATTTAAAAGTAAATAAAAACTTTTGCTTTTTTAGAAAAATTTGATATAATGTATACAGACGTTTACGTAAGGAGGTGCTTTATGTCTAAAAAGGTGGGTAACAGACAGAAAAAAACTTTTGTTTGCTCTGTTTGTGGTTCTGAAAATTATCGTATGGAGAAAAATGTAAAAAATACAACAGAACGTATGGGATTAAGCAGGTATTGTTCTAAATGCAGAAAACATACAGAACATAAGGAAAAGAAATAAGAAAAAGTATAAGTCTTATTTTTTAATTTTAAGGAGCGTAAGTTATGATTAATGTTAATGATATAAAAAATGGTATGACAATTATGATTGATGGCAATGTTTACCAAGTTGTTGAATTTTTACATGTAAAACCAGGTAAAGGCTCAGCTTTTATGAAGACTAAACTTCGTAATTTAAGAACAGGCGGTATTATTGAAAGAACTTTTAATACTAATGTAAAATTTGAAAAAGCAAATATTAATAAACAAAATGTTCAATATTTATATAATACTGGTGATACTTATTTTTTTATGAATATGGATACTTATGAGCAAATTGAATTATCTAAAGAACAAGTAGGTGACAATGCATATTATTTAATTGAGAATATGAATGTATATGTAATCTTATTTGAAGGTGAACTTTTAGGTATCGATCTTCCAGATAAAGTAGAGCTTACTGTAGTTGAAACTGAACCAGCTGTTCGTGGAAACACAACTAATAATGCTCTAAAAGATGCTAAAGTTGAGACAGGGTTAATTGTTAAAGTACCATTATTTATTGAACAAGGAGAAAAGATATTAGTTACAACTTCTGATGGGAAGTATTCATCAAGAGCTTAATTAGCTCTTTTTCTTTAGGAGGATATAATTGTGAGTAGGAAAGTTTGTTTTATTACAGGAGCAACTAGTGAAATAGGAAGTTCTATAGCCGAATGTTTTGCTAGAAATAAATGCGATTTGATTTTACATTACCATACTAAAGATACTGATGCTAAAAAATTAAAAAAAACCTTAGAAGAAAAATATAATATTGAAGTATTTTTAGTAAAAGCAAATATGGAAAACGAAGAAGAAATAAAAAGAATAGTAGACATGAGCTTTGAAAAGTTTAATCAAATAGATTATTTAATTAATAATGCTGCAGTTTGTATTGATTCTCTATATCAAGATAAAACTAAAGCAAATTTTTTAAAGACATTGGAAGTAAATTTAATAGGAACATTTCTTTTAAGTAGACAAATAGCAGATAAGATGTATGACAACAAATTTGGAAAGATTATAATTTTATCATCAACTAATGGAATTGATAAATATTTTCCTATGTCCCTTGATTATGATGCTTCTAAGGCTGCTTTAATTTCTTTAATGCATAATCTTGCATATCAATATGCACCATATATAAATGTTAATTGTGTTGCTCCTGGATGGGTAAAAACTAAGAAAGAAATGGAAGGCCTTGATTACGAATATATAAAAAGTGAAGAAGATAAAATATTCTTAAAAAGATTTGCAAATAAGGAAGAAATATCAGAAATAGTATATTTTTTATGTGAAGAGAAAGCAAGTTATATTAATAATACTGTAATCAGAGTAGATGGAGGTACATATCATGAATAATGAAATATATAATTTTATAAATAATTGTGAAAAAGATGTAGCTGAGAAATTTAAGTATATAGATGAAATAAATTTTAAAAACAGTTTAAAAGTGTTAAATGCGTTTCATAAAAATAATATAAGCGAGGCTTGTTTTGAGGGTACTACTGGCTATGGTTACAATGACTTAGGAAGAGAAAAAATAGAAGATGTTTATAAAGATATATTTAAAAGCGAAGATGCCCTTGTTAGAAGTCAGTTTATATCAGGATCGCATGCCCTAACAGTTGTTTTGTTCGCTCTTTTAAGACCTGGAGATATTTTACTTAGTATTAGCGGAAAACCATATGATACACTAGATGAAGTTATTGGAATTGTTGATAATCCCTCATCACTGAAATCATTTTCGGTAAAATATGACCAAATTAATCTAATAGATGACGATTTTGATTATGAAAAAATAGGTAATTATTTAAAAAATAACAAAGTCAAAGTTATTGAGATACAAAGATCTAAAGGTTATTCTACAAGGAAAAGTATAAGTATAGAAAAAGTAGAAAAAGTAATTAACTATATTAAAAATATTTCAAAAGAGACTATTATAATGATTGATAATTGTTATTGTGAGTTTGTTGGTTTAAAAGAACCAATTGAAGTTGGTGCAGACATTGTAGTTGGTTCTCTTATTAAAAATTTAGGTGGAGGTATAGCTCCTAATGGTGCTTATGTTGTTGGTAGAAGTGATTTAATAAAATTAGTTAGTGAGCGTTTAACACTTCCAGGGGAAGGAAAAGAAGTAGGGCCTACCCTTGGTATTAATAAGCAAATACTTCAAGGATTATTTATGGCTCCAAGTGTTGTAGCATCAAGTTTAAAAGTCGCAGTGTTAACTAGTAGAGCATTAGAATTAATGGGGTATGAAGTTGAACCAAAATATCAAGATGAAAGAGTAGATATTGTTCAAAATATTGTTTTTAATGATAAGGATAAGTTGATTAATTTTACAAGAGGCATTCAAAAATCAAGTCCAATTGATTCTGCAGCTCTAGTTGAAGCATGGGATATGCCTGGATATAGTGACCAAGTAATTATGGCAAGTGGAAGCTTTGTGCAGGGAAGTTCGATAGAACTTTCTTGTGATGGACCAATTAGACCACCATATATTGCTTATATGCAAGGGTCCCTAACTTATGAATACGGAAAAATTGCTTTAATTAATACTTTGGAATATTTAAAAAAAACAAAAATTTAATCATATAAAAAAAATCTCTTCATATATTTTAATAAAGTGAGGAGGATAAATAGTGATTAATAAACAAAATCTATGGTTTTTGACATTATTTAGTTTAGTGTTAGTACTTGGAGTATATTATGTAACAATGCCTAATGAACTACTTTTATCTAATAATTCTAAAACTAATGTTACAACTAGTAAAAAAACAAATGCTAAAACAACTAGTAAGGAAGCTAGTTCATTGGAGGCTATGCGTGTTAGCTTAGAAGAAGAAAGAAATGATGAAATGACTTCTCTTCAAGAACAATTAACAAATGAAAAATTAACAACAGAAGAAAAAAACAATGCTTATGAACAGTTAAAATATTTAAATTCATTGCAAGGAAAAGAAGAAAATTTAGAAAAAAAACTAAAGGAAAATTTTAAACTTGATTGTTTTGTAAAAATTAAGGATAATAGTATAGAGACAGTATGTATTTCCGCTAAACATGATAAAACTCTTGCTAATAATATAATGAGATCTTTACAAGAAGAATATACTGATAAAATGGCTATTACAGTTAAATTTCAAAAGAAATAATGCCTACACAAAATTAAACTCTCTTCATATAATAATTTGAGCAAGTATAAAGAAGGGAAGTTTAATTATGTCGAAAGGTATTTTGACGCCTAGAGAGAGAAATATATTTCAAGAGTTAATACGTAATAAATCAACTAAAGAAATTGCTAGTGATTTAGGAATTAGTGAAAAAACAGTTAGAAATCATATTTCTAATACTATGCAAAAATTAGGTGTTAAAGGAAGAGCAAGTGCTGTTGTTGAACTTATAAAATTAAAAGAAATAAAATTAGAAGATTAATTTTTAGTCTTCTAATTTTATCATATTTAATATAATTTAGCATATAATTTTTTAGGTGATTGTTTTGCTTAAAGATAGAGCATTAAAAAAAATATTAATAACTTCTGTTACTTTACTAATTATACTTGTTTTATATTTTATTCCTAATATAGAGTATAAATCAGTAGTAAATGCAAATTTAGAACTAGAGTATATTAGTGGTGTTGGAACAAATAATATATATTTGATGGATGATAATAATTATTTGGTAAAAAGTAAAATCTTAATTACAGAAAAAGATATTAATAAAAAAATAGAGACGATTATTAATAATTTAATTATTGATAAATCAAGTAAATTTCCAGATTCTTTAAATGCTACTATTCCTAAAGGTACAGAATTATTGGATGTTTCTGTTAATGATAATATTGCAACTCTTAATTTCTCTAAAGAATTTTTAAAGATTGATAGTAAGAAAGAAAGCCGTATGTTTGAAAGCATTGTATTTTCAATAATGGATTTAGGGAAAATTGATGGAGTAATTATAAAAATAGAAGGTGAAACTTTAGGTAATTACCCAAATAGTAAAATGTCTCTTCCTAAAGTATTAACAAGGGATATTGGCATAAATAAAGAGTATAATATTGTTAGTAGAAAAGATATTAATAAAGTAGTAGTTTATTACTTAGAAAATATAGATGATGTAAATTATTATGTACCAGTTACTAAATATATAAATGATTCAAGAGATAAAGTAAAAATAATCGTTGATAACTTAACTAATACTTATATATATGAACCTAATTTAGTTAGTCTCTTAAATAACAATGCTAGTCTAAATAGCTTTAATCAGGAAGAGAATGTAATGTTTTTAGATTTTGATAATAATATTTATGATAGTAATAAGACTATTAAAGAAGAAGTTTTTAATTTAATTAGTTATTCTGTTTTTGCTAATTATGATGTTACAAGTGTTGTATTGTCTGTAGATGGTAATAATATAAAACAAATTAAAAAAAGTGACTTATAATTTTTAGAAATATATTTTATATACTAACATATTAAAAAAAATTCGAAATAATTTGACAAAAATATACTTATATGATATAATATGTTTACTTTGAAGATAATGTGGCTTATGATTTACACCAAAAGTTATATTTCTAATAATAGGGGGGTTGAAATATGACAGAAATCAAAAATACTTATATATTTGAATATTTGGATGAAAATGATTTTAGAAAAAAAGAAAGATCAGTAAGAAAATATAATATGCTTGCTTATAAAAAGCTTGCCTTTGAATATTATCCTGAGCTTCGTCGTGGTAATTTTTTGGGAGAAAAAGTTGGTGAAGATGTAAAAAATAAAACTGTTAGTTATGAATTAAAATTACCTACTGATGAATTATTTATTAAAGTTCATGGAGAAATTAGACTTCATTATACTGTATATACTGATAAAAAAATAATTTTATTAACCAATATTACACCTGAGGGTATTTTAGATGAAGGTCATCGTGCTGAATTAAAAGCTTATAAAGGTGTTATGATTTCTAAGACTGATCCTGAACGCGATATGTTTAAAATAAATTTATTAAATATGATAGGAAAATAGAAAATATATTTTTAGAGTTTTATTTTTAAAAAGATTATCTAAAATTATCAATAGAGAGAGCTAAAGCTCTTTTTCTTTTTATAGATGAATTAACAGTAAGTCAAAAATAAGGTATTTACAAATAGCGTAAGTTAGGTGTAATATGTAAATATAAGAATAGAGCCCTATAATACGACAAAAAAATAAGAGAAATAAAAGTATTATAAGGAAAAAGTAGGAGGAAAAAAATGAAAAAAATAAACAACTGTTCTAATGGGGGGGGGTACTTTAGAAGAACAGTAAATAAAAAAATAATAGTACCC
>CANQWY010000058.1 GCA_947627675.1 uncultured Bacilli bacterium | reverse complement strand
GAAAAGTTAATGGACAATCTTGAAAAATTATTAACAAGTGAAGAGTTTTACAATTTATTTGATTACGAAAAAGAAAGAAAAAGAGAGCTTAATTACTATAAAAATGAAGGAAGACTTGCTGGAATAAAAGAGACAAAAAGAGAAAATGCTCTTAATTTATTAAAAGAAGATGTAGATATAAATATAATTTCAAAATGTACAGGATTAAGTATAAAAGATGTTAATAAACTTAGAAACAGTTTAAATTAACATCTTTTTTTATAGATAAATTAACACTAAGTGGAAAATAAGGTATTTACAAATACCGCAGGTTAGGCGTAATATGTAAATATAGAATAGAGCCTTATAAAAAGATATTTATATAAATAATTATAGTAATTCAAACAGGATGTGGGGGGGTACAGTAACAACAGATAAAACAAAAAAATCCATTTATTGGATTTTTTCTTTGGATTAATTATTATATATAATATTAGCAAATATCTATAAATACATCTGGATGACATTGAACAGCACTTACACAATTTAAATCAATTGTAAAAAATTGGCTAGTTGGAGTATAAGTACTATCATCATTTTGAACTAATACTCTACAAGTACAACAACATTCATCTAATTTTTCTATTCTAAATACGTTTGATGTCGCAACAACTCCATTTAAACTATATTGTATATTCCATAAAGCTCCAGTAGAACAATTATAAAAACTTAATGGTCTAGTATTATAACATACACAATTTAAGCTAGGTCCTAAAAATGGCTTATCACAACCATCACAACTACAATTATTCATATCCATATTTTGAAGATTTAGGATGTCATTTAATAAATTGTAAAGACAACAACTTTTTTCATTATTATTGTTATTATCACAACACATAATTAATACCTCCTTAACAAATATTTTCTAAAGCAAGATCACTTAAGCAAGCAACTGCACACATACATTTTAAATTAACTGTTATAAAGCTATTAGTTGCCGTATAGCTTTGTGTATCTGCATCAAATGCTAAAATTCTAAGTTTGCAACAACAATCATCAACACGTTCAACTCTAAAGACATTGCTAGTTAATTCTATATTATTATTGGTGTAATTTGCTGTAAATAAATCACCACTTCTCGTATATAAAGTAATTGGTCTAGTATTATAACATATACAATTTAATGTAGGTCCCAAGAAAGGTTTATCGCATCCTTCATCGCAACAATCATTTGAAGTGTTATTTTGAAGTATTTCAATAACTTTTAAAATCTTAGCAATGCAACAACTATCATTATTAACCATATATCCACCTCTTAACTTTCTAATATAGTCTATTCACATATACTACTTTAGTGTAGGTATATTCCTAATTTATTATATGAATTTTACCCAATATGTTTACAAATATTAATTAAATCATCCTTTTATTTGAATATTAGTATCTTTATTATTATTTTTACTATTTTCTATTAGTTGCTGCTGTCCAGCATTTGTAATCATAGTCTGTCCAACAAGTTCAAACCAGTTTGCTACTGTATTTTGTTCATCAATATTTAAACCATCTGCTAATATATTTGCTACAATAACTGCGGATGTTGAAAAAGAAACAGGAGAAATATTAGAAAAAATACCATCCACATAAACCACCTGCTATATGATATGTTAATAAAAAAATAATGTTATTTACAACTTTAGTTTAATAATATATAATATATTTATAATTAAAGACGTCCAATGGACTTAAGTAAAGGAAAGTGATTAATATTTTTGAATATATAGTTATTGCAATAGTTTTAATTATTGTAATGTTTGCAATACTAAAAGCAACAAGAAAAGATGCTAGTCTTGATTTAAATAAATTAGTAGAATACTTAGGGGGAAAAGAAAATATTATAAAAACAGAAACAGAATTATCAAGATTTAAAGTTACCTTGAAAGATATTAGTAAAGCTAACAAAGAAGGAATCCAAAAATTAGGTGCTAAAGGTATTGTTGAAATAGATAATCAATTAAAAATAATTTTAGGCCCAGAGTCAAAACAACTAAAAAAATATATTGATGAGTTGAAATAGACTCATTTTTTAATATAATAAATAAAAAAAGAGAGGAAAAATATGCAAGAAATTAAAAGTTTAGATATAACTAAGGAAGAAATGGAATATCTATTACTAAAATATAAGTCAGCTTTAAAAACATTAGAAACACATTTAAATATATTAATAAGTGATTATGAATTTAAAAATAAATATATGCCTGTTGAACATGTAAAATCAAGAATTAAAACATTTGAATCAGCTATTAATAAGTTAAAAAGAAAGAATTATCCGGTTAATATAGAAAATATTGAAAAATATATAAATGATATGGTTGGAATTAGAATAGTATGTTCATTTTTAGATGATGTATATAAAATAAAGAATTTAATAAAAAATAGTAAATTTATAAATGTGATTGATGAAAAAGATTATATTAAAAATCCTAAAGGTACTGGATATTCAAGCTACCATTTATTAGTAAATGTTCCTGTCTATTTGTCTGATGGGTTACATTTAATAGAAGCAGAAATTCAAATAAGAACAATTGCCATGGATTTTTGGGCAAGCTTGGATCATAAAATTCAATATAAGTTTGAACAAAAAATCCCAAAAGATATAGTATCAGAAATGTATAATTGCTCCGTTGATATAAATAATCTTGATAATAAAATGTTAGAACTAAATGAAGAAGTACAACATTTTTTACATACAGATACAAATGAAAAGGAGTAATAATTTATGATTTATTTAGATTATAGTGCAACAACTAAAACTGATGACCAAGTTTTAGATACTTTTATAGAAATAAATAAAAATTATTTTGGTAATCCAAATTCTCTTCATAAATTAGGAACAATTTCTAAAAAATTAATAGACTTATCAACTAAACAAATAGCAGATATATTGCATATAAAAGAAAAAGAAATAATTTATACAAGCGGTGCAACAGAGTCTAATAATACTGCAATTTTTGGAGTAATAGAAAACTATAAAATGAGAGGGAAACAAATAATTACAACAAGTTTAGAACATTCATCTATTATAGAACCATTATTGTATTTAGAAAAAAAAGGTTATAAAATAAGTTATTTGAAACTTGATAAATATGGAAGAATTGATTTAGAGGACCTAAAAAACAAACTATCAGATGATACAGTTTTAGTGACTATTTCAAGCGTAAATAGTGAAATGGGAGTAAAACAAGATTTAAACCAAATAAAAGAAGTTTTAAAGGAATATCCTAAAGTGATTTTTCATTCTGATATAACCCAAAGTATAGGTAAAGAAAAAATAGATTTAGAAAGTGTTGATTTGGCAAGTTTTTCTGCTCAAAAATTTTATGGTTTAAAAGGAGTAGGAGTACTAATAAAAAAAGAAAATATCGAATTAGCGCCACTTATAAAAGGTGGTAAATCTACTACCATTTATAGAAGCGGTACTCCATCTACGGCCTTAATAGCATCAACTGCTAAAGCACTCAGATTAGCATATGAAAATCTAGAAAAAAAACAAAATCATGTAAGGCAATTAAATGAATTTTTAATAAGCGAATTATCAAAAATTGATGGTGTATGTATAAATAGTAATAAATATTGTATACCCCATATCATAAATATAAGCATTTTAAATATAAAATCTGAAACTATGTTGCATGCTCTTGAGAGTAATGAAATATATGTTTCTACTAAAACTGCTTGTTCAAAAAATAATAGTTATTCACAAGTCCTATATGAAATTACTAAAAATAAAGAAATTGCATCATCATCTATTAGAATAAGTTTATCTCACTTAACTACTAAAGAAGAACTTATAGAGTTTATAAGTATTTTAAAAAAAGAAATAGTTAGTTTAAGTTTAATAAGAAAATAATTTTTAATAAAATTTAAAAAATTGACAATAAATATTAATAAGTGATATGATATATCATATATTAAATGAGGTGAATTATGAGAAAATCACATGTGATAAGTATTTTACTTTCTACTTGTGGGGTTAGTATGATTGTAATTGCTCTTATTATTATTGGATTAACAAATAAAAATAGTTTTATTTCATATGATACTGATCAAATAATTACTACTAGTATGAAATATGAATCAGCTTCAACTATAAAAGAAGTTAGTATGACAACATCTCCAGAAGCAACTTTAAATATTGCTCAAGCAACTCAAGGAGATATAATAACTAAAATGACAGTAGCAGAGATAGGTGCTCAATTAAATAAACATTTAGGAACAGATATGCTTATGAATAAAGGAGAATTAATTGCTAGTTATTCAATAAGTTTACAGGTTGATCCTTATGTTGCTGCTGCTATTATGCTTCATGAGTCAGGTTGTGGCAGTAGGTGTAGTGGCTTGACTAGAACTTGTTTTAATGTAGCAGGTCAAAAAGGAAGTCCTTCATGTAATGGAGGTTATAAAAAATTTTCATCAATTGATGAAGGAATTAAGGGAGCTATTAATAATCTTTATAAAAATTATTATTCAAAAGGATACAATACTGTTGAAAAAATAGGTCCTAGATATGCTGAGAGTAATACTTGGATTCCCAAAATTAATAGTTATATAAAAAAGTTAAAAAGCTAATTAACTTTTTTTCATATAGGTGTATTTTAATTTCATATATTATATAGAAAATATAGAGAGAAAAAAATCGGTGTATTGACAAAATTAAGTATTTTATGATATAATCTGCCTATATTGTTAGTGGCGCATTATTCTAGTCAATAACTTTATTAGGAAGACGGGGTTAAAATACCGTTAAAGAGCACATCTATGAAACCTTTTGTGTTTGCTTTAGATGCCCAATCTAGGGTGGATGCTGAAGATGAGAATTATGGGCGTGGTGTAATGGCATATACCTGCCGACCCATTATTCGTGGAGACCTATTTATGTGGTGAGCCTATACGAAAAATCTGATGGACTTATTACATTATAGGATTAAACCTACTTTGTGGCGAAAGTTATGGGTAGCGTAGCTTGTCTTGAGTGAGAGATTTGGGATTAGAATAAGTTTACATCAAAAATGGCCATTTTTGATATAAATGTCTATGAAATTACTCTTGCAAAAAAGAATTATTAATAAAGTTTTGTTGAGGAAATCTCCTAGAGTGTTTTCTAATATGGGATTGCAGTGGGTACTAAGTGGTAATCAAGTCGTATAGCTTCTATACTAATTTTTTTAAAGGGTAACCGCAAAGCTGGTAACGGCATGTAGAAATTAGGGAAATCCTACTTGACCTAAGACTCAAAGTTAACCATATGAGATGCCATTAATTTTTTTATTTAAGGGGAAAAAATGAAATTAAAAAAAGAAAATATATTTAGAAATTTACAAGTCCAGACAAAGAAGAAGGAAAAAAAGAAAAAAGAAACTGTTAATATAAAATGGATTTTTCAAATTGCCTTAATATCATTTTTAATATCAATTTTTATGTCTTTATTTAGTGAAGTAATGTTAAGTAATGTAACATTGTTATTATCAATTATAATTACATTAATTTTTATTATATTAGGAATATTATTCGATATTATTGGTGTTAGTGTTACATCAAGTGATGAAAAAGTATTTCATTCTATGAATTCTAGAAAAGTTAAAGGTGCCAATATTGCTGTTAAATTTAAAAAAAATGCTGATAAAGTTTCTTCATTTTGTTGTGATGTAATAGGAGATATATGCGGGGTAATATCAGGATCATGTGGTGTAGTTATTGCAACAAACTTAATTAAACTAACTAATATTAATTCATTAGTTATTACTCTTTTAACGACTGCAATCATTGCATCATTAACGATAACTGGAAAAGCTCTTGGAAAAAGTTTTGCTATAAATAAAAGTAATATTATTCTATATGAGTTTGCTAAAGTAGTATCTTTTTTTTATAAATGTAAATAAGTTATTAATTATAAGGGGGAAAAGAAAATATGATTAAAATAAAGAAATTAAAAGTTTTAACAACAATAGCTACAGAAATAGTTTTAATCACTTTTTTACCAATTAAATTAAAAGATAAAAATGTTTATTTTTTTAAGCCAGGAACCCAAAATATTGTTGAAACAACAGATAATTTTAATTTACATTTACCAAAAAGTTTTAGAAAAAATTTAGAAGAGACAAACAATTATTATATAGAAGATTATGATTATTGTAGAGATAATTTCCATGAAAGAGAAGTAATTTTATATAAAAATAAAAAGGATATAGTAACTGCTAATAAAAATGATTTTTTTTATGAACCTAATAATAACATAGGTATTTATAAAGCTCATACTCATAAAATTGTAGAATGTAAAGTTAATTTTTTTCCATTTCCTAAAAAAAATTTTGTTAAGTTTTTATCAGCGCCTCCTGGGTATACAATAAAAAAATATAGTTATGATATTAATAATTGTTATACATATGAAACTATTCTTTATGAAAATAATTCTGATGTTAAAGTCATAGATAAAGATAATTTTGGAAAAGCAGTTGTTTCTAAAAAAGAAGATGCTGACTATTACAAAATTGGTGAATTAAAAATTGCAAAAATAATAACTGGAAATGATTTTTTATTTAATGATAAAAAATTAACAATAAAAACAAATGGTTTATTTAAAATAATTGATTATGATTACAATAGAACAGGTAATACATATACAGAAACATTTTTATATCAAAATATGGTAAATATTAATAAAAAAACATTACTCCCAGAAAATTTTGATTCAAAAAATAATAATTTATATTTAATTTATATAGATAAAAAATTAAGAAAAGATACTTATGAAAAACAGTATATAAAAAATATAGATAATTATGAATTAATAGGTTATAGTGCAGATTATAATAAGTTTTTTGAATATGATACTAAAGTATTTATAAAGTGACTTATATTAAGGAGATTGTATGGAATATTATTCGTTTAATGAAGGCAAAAAAGTAGATTATAATATTGATTTAGAAAATAATAAAATAGGTGAAGGTTATGAAGGAAAAATTTATTTAGTTGATAATAAAGCTATAAAAATATATAAATCTTATTGTAATAAAGAAAGATTAGATAAAGAAGAAGGAATATATTTAAGTAAAATTTATACTAAAAGAATATTAACACCAAATGATGTTTTAGGTGATGAAAATTACCATATTAAAGGATTTGTCAGTACTTATATTGAAAATTTAGGAATAGAAAATATTTTAAATATTTCAAGTTACACATTAAAAGAAGAATTAGATATTTTAAAAGAAGACATAGTATTATTAAGCGAATATTCGGTAGTTTTATATGATTTATTACTAAAAAATGCAGTATTTAATAATGGAATTTATTTAGTAGATTATGGTAGTTTTCAAATTTTTAGAGAAAATAAAAATGTATATAAACTAAATATAGAAAGGTTAAATAATTTTATTTTATTTCAATTTTTAGGTGCTGTTAATTATTATCTAACTGCTAATATTATTTCTAATGGAATATTATTTAATAATATTTTAGATGATTTTGTTATAAATGGTTATTCAGATCTAATTGAGTATTTAAAAGAAGATATAAAAGAAGATAATCTAAAAAAATATTTACTTAAAAAAAATTATTAAGTTACTTTGAAAATTTTTATGTTGCTTACTATTTTATAAGAAATTTTTATATAATATATATAATAATAGTATGAAATAATTTACTTGACAAAAATAAACAGAAAAAATATAATATTGCCTAAATTGTATTGTAATTTTATGGCACATTAGGAGGATATTATGCAAGACATTAAAAATTTAAAAATAAATATGGAGCAAAAGATACTTGAATCTAGTAAAGTTGTAATTGTTCCGCATAATAATATTGATTTTGATGCAATAGGTTCTGCAATAGGTTTGTCATTAATAACTAAAAAATTAAAAAAAGCGTCATGTATTGTTGTAAATGATCCAATTTATAAAATAGATCATGGAGTTCAATTAATAATAGAGGAAGCAAAAAAAGAATTTTCTATTATTAATCGTGAAAAATATTTAGAGCAGGCTGTTTCTGATGAATTATTTATATTAACAGATGTTAATAAATCATATTTAATTAGTTTAGAAGATAAGTTACCTAATAATGAAAATGTTATTATTATAGATCACCATGCTACTGATGATAACACTGTAGACTCATCAATTAAATATATTGATACTAGTGTCTCTAGTGCCTCAGAAATAGTAACAAAAATTCTTTGTATGTCCAAGATTAAAATACAACAAGAAATTGCTAATTACTTATTAGCAGGAATTTATTTAGATACAAATAAATTGAGTAAAAATGCATCATCAGAGACGATGCGTATAGTTGCAAAATTAATGGAATGTGGAGCAAATTTGAATACAGTAACAGATTTCTTTACAGAAGATTTTATAAGTGATAGGCGTGTTCAAGAACTTGTGAATAGAGCTAAAATGATTAATTTAAGTATAGCAATTGTAAGTGCAGATGAGGAAGAAGAGTATACACGTGAGGAGTTGGCTAAAGCTGCAGATTATTTGTTAAAATATAAAGTTGATGCCTCTTTTGCTATTGGTAATATTGATGATCATATTGTATCAATTAGTGCTAGGTCAAAGGAAAGAGTAGATGTCGGACAAGTTATGCAACAATTAGAAGGTGGTGGAAATCAATACTCTGGTGCTACCAAATTAAAAGATTGCACAGTAGAAGAAGCTACAAAAAGATTGAAAAAAGTAATTAAACCATCTTGTTATATAAATTCATAATATTATATTGGTTTGTAGAGTTTTGTATTAAAACTCTATTTTTTGTGTGTCAGGCATGGTATATAACTAGGTGGTGCAAGTCCACTATACGCGTAAGTATCTGCGAAGTATTAGAGAAGCACAACGCATTAACAGTGATGTTAGGGCTAAAGGAAGTGTGGAACAAAATCGAGGCTCAACGAACAGAAACTTGATACAAAGGCTGCATAAAGGGATAAGGTTGCAAAACAAACTAAAGTCCAAAAGATACACGTAACTTTATGTAGTAAATCAAGTGAGTAATCGAGGAAAGTTATATGTCTTACCATGGGAGGTCTCAAGAACGAATAAGCACTAGAGGTTTCATATACCAATAGTTAAAAAGAGATGGTCGGTCGAAAAAGGTTTATCATGAGAAGTCAGCCGAAGTCATAGTACTAGTAAATAACTAGGAAGGACTGAACAATTTATAGTGTTTAAGTACACTAAGATTATGTTAGTCATAAATCAGAATGTAATAAAGGGTAATAAGTAGAACGTACAACTATATATGGAAACAATGGAAAGTTCCAAAACATAGAATGAAGTGCCTAGTGAAATTGGGTATAGATAAAAACACAGCAAAAGCATGTGCCTATGCAAGGAAAAGTTACTGGGCAACGAGCAGAGTATATCCAATACAAACTGCAATCTCAAATAAAAGATTAAAGCAAAAAGGACTAGTGTTTCCACTAGACCATTACTTAAAAGTACATACTGTAATATAAATTGAACCGCCGTATACCGAACGGTACGTACGGTGGTGTGAGAGGCACAAATTTATAAACTATTATAAATTTTATCTACTTGATTCTAAATTAACCACAAGTCAAAAATAAGGTATTTACAAATACCAGAAATTAGGTGTAATATGTAAATATAAGAATAGAGCCCTATAATACGACAAA
>CANQWY010000057.1 GCA_947627675.1 uncultured Bacilli bacterium | reverse complement strand
TTCTAATGGGGGGGGGTTACTTACGCCAAATATAGTAAGAGTATAAGAACAGGAAAAGAAATAACAATAAAAACAGGTAAAAGGTATATAGGAATATATGGAGTAAATGGAGCAAACAAAGAAAATATCGAATTAAATAAATCATATACATTTACAATAGAAAATAGAGGAGCAGAAAACGCAAGTTATAGATTATATATCGAAGGTATAGAAAATAGTAGTATAAGTTATAGTTACACAAAAAGCGGAATAACAACAACCGGAACGTTAGCAAATAAAACAATAGATGAAGCCAATTTAAAGGTAGGAGAAAGTGTACAAATAACAATAACATTTACAGGAAGCGGAAGTTATAAAGGAAAACTAAAAGTAGAAACAAAAGATTATTATAACAATGAACCAAATACTCCAAAGTTAGTAGGAGATATGATCCCAGTAGTATGGAATGAAAGTTCAAAACAATGGCAAAAAGCAGATGAGAAAAACACAAATAATAGTTGGTATAACTATGATAAACAAATATGGGCGAATGCAGTAACAATAAAAGATGCAAATAAAAGAACAACATACAAAAGTGCAGCAGTAGGAAAACAAATAGATTTAAATGATGTAAATTTAATGTTAGTATGGATACCAAGATATAGTTATACACTAAAACAGCCATATGGCTACCAAATAAGTGGAGCATCAACCCCAAGTATCAATACCCCCGGAGCGTTTGATATCAAATTTGTAAAAACAAGTACAATCGAAACGGGAACAGGAAAATACACAGGAACAACGCCAAGTAATTATTATACACCCTCGTCATTTTGTTGGGGCAACAGTTGTGATGATGAGAAAACAAGGAGTAATTCAGGAAATATAGAATTGTCTGGAATCTGGATAAGCAAATTTGAATTTACTGGGACTATTTCTGATATTCACTCAAAACCAAATGAAGCAATTTTAGGAAGCCAAAATGTCGCATCATTTTTTAATAGTATAAAGACAGAAATAAACGGTACTAACGGCACCAATAATTATGGTTTAAGTGGAAATTATGACACTCATATGATTAAGAATACGGAATGGGGAGCTTTTGCCTATTTAAGCCAAAGTAAATATGGAAAATATGGTAATTCAAAATATACAGGAGCAAATAAAGAAATATATATAAATAATTATGATGGTCTTAAGACAGGCTGTAGTAAAGGAGCGCCTGGAACAGTAGAAAATAAGACTGGATCTTCATCTACCTGTTTATATACATATGATATAGAAATAAATGGTACCGGTGCCTCAACTACGGGAACAATATATGGAATATATGATACATCAGGAGGCGGTTGGGAACATACAATGGGTAATTTCAATAATATAGTAGGATCTTCTGGATTTAATTCCATGCCAGAAAGAAAATATTATAATTTATATACAAGCAGTACAGGGATTAAAGGTGATGCGACAAATGCCGATGGAACTGCTGGCTTTTATGGAGATTATCAAGCTTTTGCAGTTTCTTCCTATCCTTGGTCCGGTCGTAGCGGTCACTATTACGATGGTGTTATCGATGGCGTCTTCTACTTCTGTGGTTGGAGAGGTTCTATGGATGGTAATTGGACTAGTACACGCTTTACTCTTTCAGCTTGGTAAATAACTTAATGTAAAAATATGATATATAAAGCAATAGATTCAAGATTTATTTATAGATAAAGTAACATTAGTTGCTTTTTTTTTAATATTTTGATATATTTTTAATGGATATTAAGTCTAAATATAAGTATTATTAGGAGGGTTTTATGCATACGGAATATGAAGTCAGAATATTGGAAATAGATTATAAAGATATAATTAAAAAACTCGAAAAGATTGGAGCAAAGTTTAAATGGGATTGCATACAAAAAAGATATGTGTATGATTTTGTTCCTAAACAAGAAAATAAGTGGATTAGACTTAGAACTGATGGCAAAAAGACAACTTTAGCAATTAAAAATATAGCATCATCACAAATCGATGGAACTCAGGAAATAGAAATTGAAGTTGACAATTTTGAAAGATGTAATTTAATTTTAAAAGAATTAGGATATACTCCTAAAGCATATCAGGAAAATAGAAGAATTCAGTATGATTTGAATGGAGTAGAAATAGATATTGATTTTTGGCCCTTAATACCAACATATTTAGAAATAGAAGGACCTAGTGAGCAAGCAGTATATGATATTTTAAATATTTTAGGTTATAAAAAAGAAAATGCTACATCACTTAATGTTATGTCAATTTATAAACAATATGGATACGATTTAGATGAAATTTATGATTTAAAGTTAGAGGATGATAGAAAATGAAATTATATGATGAACTAGTATGGAGGGGCTTAATAAAAGATATTTCAGATGAGAAATTAATAGATAAATTAAACGCTGGTGGTATGACTTTCTATATAGGAACAGATCCAACTGCAGATAGTTTGCATATTGGCCACTTTTCATCGTTTTTAATATCTAAAAGATTAAAAAAGGCTGGTCATAATCCTATTCTATTAGTTGGAGGTGCAACTGGATTAATTGGTGACCCTAGACCTAGCAGTGAACGACCAATGATTACAAAAGAAGAAGTTAACAAAAATTTTATATGCTTAAAGAAACAAGCTGAAGACTTATTTGGTTTTGAAGTCGTTAATAACTATGATTGGATTAAAGATATTAATTGTATTGATTTTTTAAGAGACTATGGAAAATATTTCAATATAAATTACATGCTAGATAAAGATATTATTAAACGTAGACTTGATAGTGGAATTACATATACAGAATTTTCTTATATGATTTTGCAATCATTAGATTTCTTGCATTTACATAATACGAGAGGAGTAACCTTACAAGTTGCTGGGCAAGACCAATGGGGAAATATTACTGCTGGCATAGATCTTATAAGAAAGAAAACATCTCATGAAGTGTACTGCTTCACAATGCCTTTACTTACAAAGAAAGATGGAACAAAATTTGGTAAAAGTGAAAGTGGAACGATTTGGCTTGATAGAAATAAAACAACACCTTATGAATTATATCAATTCTTGCTTAATTCAGAGGATGAAAAAGTTATTGACTATTTAAAATTTTTGACTTTCCTATCTATTGATGAAATTAATAAGCTTGCTGAAAGTCTAAAAAATGAACCTGAAAAACGTCTTGCTCAAAAAGCTCTTGCTAAAGAGGTTGTCACATATATTCATGGGGAAGACGCGTATCAAGAAGCTCTTAATATTTCAAATCACTTATTTAATGGAGATATTTCAAAGCTATCTAGTAGCGAAATAGAAATGGCTTTTAAAGGCGTTAAGTCATATGAAATAAATAAAGATACATTACTTGTTGATTTATTAGTTGAAAGTGAAATTTGTAAGAGTAAACGAGAAGCTAGGGAATTCATTAATAATAGCTCAATTCAAGTTAATGGTCAGATTATTAATGACTTAGATTTTATAGTTAGCAAAGATTATGCTATAGATAATTTATATATTGTTATTAGAAGAGGAAAGAAAAAGTACTATATTATTAGGTTTATTTAAGGTGAAACTATGGAACATTATGAATGGATTACGATGGATATATGGGATTATAATAGTGATGATGATATGCTATCAATGAATGAAGCATTACAAAATGATTACAAAGATGAATATTCTGATATGCTTGATGATAGTTATTTCCCATATATAGTTAGAAGACAAATAGAAGAAAAAGGTAATAACTATAAAAGATATTCCAAACCTATTGGAGTTTTATTTCTGGTTATTATAGATAAGGTTAATAATATATTACTAGTTGAGACTAATTTTATAGATGGAGAGAATACACTTTTAAATATTAATGAATGTTTAAATATATTACGAAAAAAATTAAATGGTGAAACAAATACTGAGTATTTGTGGAAAAAAGAATATGAAGGTCTAATGAAAAATTTTACTATAATTAGTAAAAGTGATTCTTCTATAAATAACAGTTTATATGGTGATTATATAGGTAATTATTTAAATAATAATTATTATATATTATCCTATGAACAAGGTATGACTTTATTAGAAAAAGAAAATATTAAGTGTAAATGTAAAGCTTTTTCTTTAAATAAATAATGATTTATTATGATTGTAGGTGATGTTTATGAAAAAAGAGAAGAAAAACAGTAATATCTTAAAAAAAGTTATTAAAATTCTTGTTATTTTATGTATCTTAATTTTAGTAGGGGATATTGGTTTTATAATATATTCTAAGATTGAACGTGATAAAGATAAGACGTTTTTTGATAGTTTGAATGGATATGTTTATTATAAAAATAATTATTATGGTGTTGGAAGTGATAACTTAAATAATGATGGATATGAGAAAGCCTCAATAATTAAATATAATTCTAATTATAAAGAAGTATGGAGAAATAATTTAGATACTAAGTATAATAGTACTTACTATAATATTGCTAATGATGGAAAATATCTTCTTGCTGTTGGAAGTTATGAAAAAAATAAGGAAGAAAATAAAGAAAGTCTTAGAACAGCTTTATTTGTTAAGTATGATAATAATGGTAAAGTCATATTTAAGAAAGATTTACAAATTCTTGGAAATTCTAAATTTGTTAATATTTTAGTACTTGATGATTCTTATATTGTCGTTGGGCAAAGTATTTATCCTAATAACGTTTTAGGTAACGATGATACTGGCGGTGGAATAATTATTAAATATAGTAAAAAAGGAGAAGTTATTTGGCAACAAAATTTGGGAGGAAATAAATCAGGTTTATTTAATGATGTTATAAAAGATGGTGATTATTTATATGTTGCCGGAAAAGATGCAACTAGATATGGAGTTATTGCTAAATATAATTTAGATGGAGAGAAAATAAAGGCAGTTAGTTATGCTAAAACTGATACTATGGGATTTTCTAGTATTGTTAAGCTAGGAGATAAATATGTATGTGCGGGCGCTAAAAAAGTGAATTTAGAAGATGAGTATGATCATGATACTGATGCTTTACTGGTAGAATATAATAGTAACTTAGAAAAAACAAATGAAAATACATATAAAGATAATAAAAAGGGGATTGAGAGATTTAACAAAGTAATAGTTGATAATAATAATTTAATTGTTGTGGGACATGAAGCAATACTAGATAAAGAAAATTCTACTTCTAAAGAAAATGCATATTATTATAAAGGAATTATCACTAAATATAATTCAAAATTAAAAATAAAAAAAGAAAATATATATTATGAAGATGTGGATGATTATTTTACAGATTTGGAATATGTAAATGGGAAATATATAGTAAGTGGTTATAAAAGATATAACTCTAATCATTATAAAACTTTCTTTAAAAAATATTCAAACGATTTAAAATAAAAATTCGAGATTAGATCTCGAATTTTTTACTTATTATAGAATTCAACTATTAGTGATTCATCAATATCCATATTTAATTCATTGCGTTCTGGATATCTAACGTAAGTACCACATAACTTATTTTCATCAAATGTAACAAATTCAACACGTTTTGTAGTTTTCTCTAAAGCTTCTTTTACTGCCTTATGGTCTTTTGAATTTTCTTTTATTGAAATTACATCGCCAGGTTTACATCTGAAAGATGGAATATTAACCTTTTTGTCGTTAACAGTTATATGACCATGGTTAACAAGTTGTCTTGCACCACGACGAGTAGTTGCAAATCCCATACGATAAACAATATTATCTAAACGAGACTCTAAAAGCTTTAAGAAGTTCTCACCATGAATACCTGCCATTTTACCAGCTTCTTCAAATGTTTTTCTGAATTGCTTTTCATTTAAGCCATACATAAAACGTACTTTTTGTTTTTCTTTTAATTGGATTCCATAATCTGAAAGTTTTCCTTTGCGAGCATTACCATGTTGACCAGGTCCATATGGACGGCGCGCTAATTCTTTTCCTGTTTCACTAATTGAAAATCCTACACGACGAGCTTTTTTATAGCTTGGTCCAGTATATCTTGACATAATTGTCTCCTCTCTTATTTTTATTTACATCTTCCTTTATAACTTTTTAGTCATATCTTAGGGAGTTTTACTAGTTTTTTCGCCTAACAGCAGGGTTACTAGATTTAGTTGTAAAACACTTTAAAATATTCTAAAAATGCTGTCTAAAGTGAATATGCGTTATTATTATATAAAATAATAATATATCTGTCAACTAATTCACCATTCTTTATAAAAAATTTAGTATGAGAATATGGTAATATAAATGTTTAAATTGATAGAAAATTACTAAACATGATAAAAAATGTAGAATTATGTAATTATTTTGTGGTAAAATAAAATATAGTAGAGGTGAGAGTATGAAGTACAATAATACTACTTACATTGTTATAGGCATTTTAATACTAGTAATAGTTCTATTTTTTACTTTATATATCTTAAAAAATAGGAAAAAAAATAAGTATAAAAAAATCTTAGAACAATTACAAGTCGACAAAAATTTAATTTCTAGTATTCCTGTTTCTTTAGAGCTTTCTAAGATAGACTCTATGAATAAAAATGATGACCTAGAAGAAAAATATAATAATTGGAACAATAAAATTGAACATATTAAAAATGATTTACTTCCTAAAATTGATGATATGTTAATTGAACTTGACACTTTTTTTGATAAAAGAGATTATAATAACTGTGATAAAAAAATTGCTAAATGTGAGCTTGAGATATATAAAGTAAGAGAATATACTCAAAATTTATTAGGTCAAATAAAAGAGATTACTTCTAGTGAAGAAAAATATAGGAGTAGCATAATTAAATTAAAAGCAAAATATAGAAAAATTAATAGTGAATTCCAAAATCATGATAATCTATATGATGAAATGCAAGATGCTGTTAGTTTACAACTTGAAAATATTGAAAGAAGGTTTTTAGAATTTGAAAAGGCAATGGATGATAATGATTACGCTGAAGTTGTTCATATTATAAAAGCTCTTACAGGCATGATTAACCAAATGGAAGCAGTAGTAAATGAGATGCCAGATTTAGTTTTGATGGCAAAACAGCTTATTCCGCAAAAAATCAAAGAAGTAAAAGATACAGTAAAAGAAATGACGGATTCTGGTTATCCACTTGAATATTTGAATATAGATTATAATATAGAAGAATCAAATAAAAATGTGGGATCAATTTTAGATAGGATAAGAGTTCTTAATTTAGAAGATTGCATGATTGAATTAAAAACAATTCTTGATTATTTAGATTCTTTATTTGTTGATTTTGAAAAGGAAAGATTAAGCAGAAAAGTATATGAAGAAGTTAGCAAAGACTTTGAAAATAAGCTTTCAAAGACTAATAAAGTAGTACAAGATATGACATCACAGCTAGAGCAAATTAAAAATATGTATGATTTAAAAGAAGCAGATGTTAATAAAATCAATGAAGAAGAAAAAAACTTAGTTGTAATTAATGATGATTATAAAAAAATGATTTCTAAAGTTGAAAACAAATCTACTCCATATTCCGAACTTCATAAAGAAATAGAAGAGTTAACGGTTAGGCTTAAAAACGTAACTGAAGATCTTGACATCACTTTAAAAAATCTTGGTACAATGTATGAAGATGAAGAAAGAGCAAGAGAGCAATTAGAAGAGATTGAAAAATTCTTAAAAGCTAGTAAAAACATAATTAGAAATTTTAAATTACCAGTAATTAGTAATAAATATTTTGTTGAATTAAATGAAGCTAATGAAGCAATTAGTGAAGTTATTAAGGAATTATCAAAAAAACCCATCGTTATAAAAACTCTTAACACAAGAGTCGATACTGCTAGAGACTTAGTTTTAAAACTTTATAGTACAACTAGTGATATGATAAAAATAGCCTCTTTTACTGAAAGTTGTATTTTATATGCTAATAGATTTAGAGATTATTATAGTGGAGTTAATGAAAAGTTAGATTTATCAGAAAAAGAATTTTTTAAAGGAAATTATAAAAATGCTTTAAATAATGCCTTATTAGCAGTTAATATAGTTGATAATGATACTTATGTTAAACTTAGTAAAATATGCAATAATGACAATGCTTAAATTAATAAAATAGTCTAGTATATTAGGCTATTTTTTAGTATAATATATAAATCTGGAGGTAATATATGAATCGTGTTATATTAATTAAATATGGTGAACTTACTACTAAAAAAGGTAATAGAAGTTTTTTTGTTAATACTTTAAAGAAGAATATTTTAAATAAATTAAAAAATTATAATATTAGAATAGATAGTGATTTATCTCGTATGTATATTTATTTTGAAGATAAAGATATAGATAATATTTTAAAAATTATAAATAATATTTTTGGTATTCATATGTATCATATTGCTTATATTTGCGATACTAATATATATAGTATTTATGATGTTTCTTTAAATGCTATTAAAGATTTTAGCTTTAATACTTTTAAGGTAGAGACAAAAAGAAGTGATAAATCTTTTTTATATGACAGTCTAACATTTTCTAAGATGCTAGGTGCACATATTTTGAAGAATATTGATAATATTAAAGTGGATGTTCATAATCCTGATCTTTTAGTACATATTGAAATTCGAAAAGAAAAAAGCTATGTTTATTTTAATAGTTATGATGGCATAGGTGGTTATCCAGTTGGAACTCAGCCTCGAGCACTCTTAATGTTAAGCGGTGGGATTGATTCGCCTGTTGCAGGTTATTTATCTTTAAAAAGAGGTATTAAAATAGATGCTGTCTATTTTGAAGCAATACCACATACTAGTTTAGATGCTAGAAATAAAGTTATAAGCTTAGTTAAAAAATTAGTAAATTATACAGATTGTATTAATCTCCATATTATTAATTTTACTCATATCCAGGAGGAAATATATAAGAATTGTGATGATAATTATGTAATTACTATTATGAGAAGAATGATGTATAGAATAATGGATTTACTATGTAAAAAAAATAAAGCTTACGCTATTATTAACGGTGAAAGTATTGGTCAGGTTGCTAGTCAAACACTTCATAGTATGTATGTTATCAATAGTGTCACAAATATGCCAGTTATTAGACCTGTTGCCTGTTTAGATAAATTAGAAATAATAAAAATTGCTAAAAAAATAGATACATATGATATTAGTATATTACCTTATGAAGATTGTTGCACTGTTTTTGTACCAAAACATCCTGTTATTAATCCTAGTATAGAACGTGCTGCCTCAATGGAGAAAGAAATTTTATATGATACAATGATAAAAGAAGCAGTTAATAATGTTTATACAATTAAAATTACAGATTGTTATGACGATATTGAAGATTTAAAAAAATTACTATAATTTACCAATAAAAAAATAGTATGAAAATAAAAAAAATTCACATTCTATTAGTGTAGGAGGTGAATAATAATGAACGATAAGAATTCTACAATGAAAATGAGAGTTCCTGGTGCTAAACAAGCTATCGAAAAAATGAAATATGAAATAGCTAATGAATTTGGTGTTAATTTAGGACCAGATGCAACTAGTCGTGCTAACGGTAGCGTTGGTGGTGAAATCACTAGACGTCTTGTTCAAAATGGACTTAACCAAGTAAGCGGAAGTTATAATAATAAATAATAAACAATAATTGTAACTTATTTGATAGGCCTTGGGGCCTATTTTTGTGTTATATAAAATATATTATTCATTATATTATATTAACAAAATTCAATAAATATTACATATAAAAAAAATTTTTTAAATTAACAGCAAGTCAAAAATAAGGTATTTACAAATACCAGAAGTTAGGTGTAATATGTAAATATAAGAATAGAGCCCTATAATACGACAAA
>CANQWY010000056.1 GCA_947627675.1 uncultured Bacilli bacterium | reverse complement strand
TATTGAAAATCTTATATTCAATGTCATCCCTTCTTTGTAATTCTACTTTACATCAATTTTTTATGCGATTGCCTTAGGCAATGATTTTATTTAAATTTTAATTTTTTACCGAAGGCGAGTAATAACATCATATTTTTTAATTATTTATATGCAAATACTTGTTACACATAAATTATGAATTAATACAAATGATTTATTAATTCTGATTCATTAATAGCAATATTAGCTTTATCGTATATTTCATTATATGCAATAATTTTAATTAATCTTTTAATATCATATATCCATTGTATATCTACTTTTTTATAACGTGTTGGTTTGTCCGTAGGAATTGGTAATTGTTCAACATAAAATCCTTTATGTGAAAAATAATTTCGCAGTGATCTTATTTCACTTTCTAATGCATTAATATCTTCTGAATTAAAAAAGTGATTTTTTACTTTTGAATATTTTTTCAAATATTTTTTCAAAAAACAAGTGTCTTTTCCTTTACCCTTCTTCATTTGCTTTTCAAAATCTATTACTTCTAATACTTTATAATACTGAAGAAATTCCATTTCATTAAAACCAATATCTTTATTAAAATTAATAAATGGTAAATAAGTATTGCTATCTTTAAAATCTAAATTAATAAATAGTGCTAACAAATTTTTAAAAATAACATATACATCTTCTTTATTTTTGCAAACATTAAAAGTAGGATTTTTTTCCGATAAATACTTCTTTTGTCTATAATTATAAATGTTATACGATCTTTTAGAATAATCATATACTGTGACTATATAATTTCTATTTTTATTTAATAAGCACATGTGCAATGTTGCATCAATTCTTGAAGATATGCGTAAAACATCATCAATTGAAACACTTCTTTTAAATCTAATTTGTAAATAGGTACTAGCTTTAATAGAAAAATCGTAAATATTTCCACTGGGATTAAAAGAGTGTATTAAATAAACAGCAATTTCATTATCATTATTATAATTTAATGTAAATATTTTCTTAGGTTTATCTGTTTTTGCATTTAATGTAATTTCATCTTTAATTCCTTTTCTTTTTATTGATATTTGATTATTAGTAAAATAAAAAAGTAATTTATCATTATAATAATCAAACTTTTTTATTTTTGTCTCAGGTGTAAGATGTTTAATTGATTCTGTTGATTCTCGCCCAATTGCATACATTTTTGAAGTAATTGTCGTACTGCTTATAGCACTATATGTCGTTCTTCTAACACTTGCATCAAAAAAAGATATAGGATAATACTTGCTATTTACGCCATAATATAAATTTGTCTCTACTAATTTTCCTGGACCATTTGAAAATAATTCAAAAGAGTCATATTTTTCAACACCATTAACTTTAATTTCTAGTAAATCTTCTTTTGAATTTAAAACAATCATATCTTGTTTATTTGCATCTATTTGCTTAAATGGCTCCTTATCTATATATCCTAATTCATTATTCATTTCATCACTCCAGCAACAAAGTATAAACTAAATCACAATTCATCAATAAGATGAAAACATTTCTCTATTTTTGATACAATTCTTTTTTGTTCCTCTAATGGTGGTAGCGGAATCAACATGCTTTTTACTTTATCTACATTAAGGTTTGAAACAACAGCACCAGAAGATTTATCTAACATAACATTATAAAAATATTTACTTGACAATAAATATACCATGTATAAATTATCATAGTATTGCTGCTTATCTTTAATATTTAACCATCCATCGTGAATACACCCATCAACATTCAATATATATGGTCTACCAAAACTCATTGAATTTGTTAATAATAAGCTCCCTTTTTCAACAAATCTTGATTTTTTAATCCCCTCTGGTCTAATTTTTTCTTTTACATTGTTTATATATATATCATTAGGATTTGTATCACCAATTTTTATCCAGTTTATTCCATCATTAGATTCTGTTAGAAAGTCCTTAATTGGTCTTGGCGAACCGCCTCTAACAATATCTGAAATTTTATTAAATGTTACCCAACGCCAATTAAAAGGAATATCAAATGGACCGTTATGATTATTATCTTCAATTTTTATTGAATTTAGTGTAATATCATTTTTTACTAAATTCCCATGAATAGCAGAGTCAAGTATTTTTTCTTTTAAAACTTCTTTGAGTCTAGTTTTTTCTTGGTCATTTTTTTCTTTTTTATCAATCAAATCAAACAGCTCATCAATTTTCTTAACTAATTTTTGTTGTTCCTCTAATGGTGGCAATGGAATCATTTTTCTTTTTATCATTGGAATAGTAAGTTGCGGAATACTTGTACCTTTACTAGACTCTAATAATGAATCCATTATATACTTTAAGTATTTTATATCAATTTTTTCATTTGGTACAATAACAATTAACCTAACTACTGGTGAGAATGAATAATTTCTTATAATGGAAAATCCAATAGTTCCCCTACCTGATATTGTTAATGCCTCACTATTTTCAGTTGCAATATCTGTATAACCTATAATTCCATCATTATCTTTACCATTTGCTACCACAGGTACTTTATATTCTTTAGTTATTGTTTTTGAAAAGGCATTTGTTTTATCTCCACCAGCGTATAATTTGGTACATAATTTATTTAATTCTACCCATTTCCAATTTGTAGGTATTTCAAATGGGATATTTTCTGTAATTTTCTCAATATCAATTGGCTTTAATGTAAAATCATTTTCAATTAAATTGCCATGAATAGCACTATCAAGAATTTTCTTTTTTAATAAATCATTGCTAATCATTTTAACATACCTTCTAACTTAGAAAGTATTTCGGAATTATCTCTAGTAATTTCTTTCATTTTATCAATTATTTCTTCTATTGTATAGGAATCAGATATATCTATTTTGCTTGGATTTTTTAAATCTAAGTTGTAATTTTTTAAATCTTCTACTTTAACAAGCCATGCCTGTTCATTTTCTATACGATTATTCCACCATGTTCTAACTTTATCAAAATGGTGTTTTTTAATAGGATTAGTTTTTGTAAATCTAGCAAGTCCATCAGGAAGTTCTAACTCATAGAACCAAATTTCTTTTGTTCCTTCAGGATCTCTATTAAAGAATAATAAGTTAGTTGTTATTGATGTGTAAGGTGCAAACACACCTTCTGGAAGTCTAACAATTGTATGCAAGTTAAATTCCTTTAATAATTTTGCTTTAATATTGTTCTTAACACCATCACCAAATAATATACTATCTGGTAAAACTATACCAGCACGACCGTTGTCTGATAATTTTTCCATAAGTAAAGCCATAAATAAATCCGCAGTTTCTTTTGTTTGAAATTCTTTTGCAAAATTAGAAGAAACACCATCTTCTTCAATGCCACCATAAGGAGGATTCGTAACTATTACATCTACTTGATTTTTATCCGAAAACCCAGAAACTTCGCCCGTTAGTGAATTTCTATGTTCTACATTAGGAATATCTATACCATGTAATAACAAATTAGTCATACATAAAGCATATGGTAATTGTTTTTTCTCAATACCCTGTATATTCTTTTGAACATTTTCCACATCATCAGCAGTTTGAATTTGATTTGTTTTTTCGAAATGTTCAATAGCACAAGTTAAAAATCCTCCCGTACCACATGCAAAATCAAGTATTCTTTCGTTAACTTTAGGATTAACCATTTCAACTACAAATTCTGTAACAGGTCTTGGAGTATAAAATTCACCAGCAGAACCAGCATTTTGTAACTCAGATAACATACTTTCATAAATATCATTAAATTCATGACGTTCGGAATTTACATTAAAATCCGTTTGATTAATTTCATTAATTACTTGCCTTAATATAGTACCACTTTTCATATAATTATGAGTATCAGCAAATACATCATGTACTATCTTATCTCTAACATTGTTAACAGGCAATTGTTTTAAATCTTTAAACATCTGTTCAACAAATTCAATCAACTCGTCTCCAGTCATTCCTCTTTCATCTTTTGCCCAATTTTTCCATCTATATTTTTCAGGTATAGAACTTTCATATGTTTGCCCTTTAAGAGCAGATTTAATTTCCCATTCCTCTTCTTTGGAATCAAATAATTTCATAAATAGCATCCAAATAGTTTGTTCTAGTCTTTGAGCATCACCATTAACACCATCATCTTTTCTCATTGTTTGCCTAATATTTTTCATATTAATAGCCATTTTTATACCTCCAAACTATAAAGATTATTTTTCATATCTTCAAGTGCTTTTTGAAAATTTTGTAATCCCATAAAAATAGTCATAATTATTTCCATAATAGTACCATAAACTTTTAATTCAGGTATATTTAATATTTCAGGATTTTCAAGTTCCTTAATACCACCATCTACATATTTATCAAGAATGATTGACAATACTTCTCTTGCTTGTTCTCCATATTTAGAAAAATAATCACTTTGTTTAACTTTTCTAGCTCTTTGACTTCTTGTTAAAGCCTTCTTACCATAAGCAACATGAACTAATAAATCAAATGGATCATATTCTTCTCCAATTTCTTCTTCTAAAATATTTAAATAAATATCCTTTTCTTCAAGAGCTTTAATAATAGTTTCCTTTAATTCTTGTGAATCCCAATACTTTTTAAATAACGAATAAGTAGCATACTCTTCAGTAATCTTATTTTTTACAAATTGTGTAAAATTTTCTGTTATAAGTTCACCGTGTTCATTAATAAGTTTTTGTTGTCTATATAATTCTCTAACTTGCTCATTTGGCAATATAATTTTTGGTTTAATTCTTCTTTTAATAGCAGGTAAAACATCACCATCTACAACCGGTATCTTTTTATTAGGCGTAATTTCATATGGATCCGAATCATCATTATCTGGTGTTAAAACAACTTTAGTAACATCTACATCACCATCAAAACTAGGATCTTTGAATAATTCAGTTGCTCCAGTAAAATCAATAATTGTAAAAGAATATTTATCAAATTCTTCAGAAATACGAGTTCCTCGCCCAATTATTTGTTTAAATTCCACCATGCTTTTTATATTTGCATCTATTATAATAAATTTACAAGTCTTTGCATCAACACCAGTTGTTAACAATTTAGAAGTAGTAACAATAGTAGGATACTTTTTCCTTGGATTAATAAAATTATCAAGTTGCATCTTTCCTATAGCATCTGAACCAGTTATCCTCATAACATAACGATCATCATGTTCTACCATATCTAAATTCTGATTTATTAACTCTCTTCTCATTCTATCAGCATGCTCTTCATCAACACAGAAAAATATAGTTTTATCCATTCTCCTATTAGTTTCTTTTAAATAATCAGTAACAATCTTGGCAACTAATTTATCCCTATTTGGTATTATTAGCTTTTTGTTTATATCAGAACCGCCATATACGCCTTCTTCAACCTCTTCTCCATCAGTATTAAGAGTTCCTTGCTTTACAATAATATCTTCAAGATCTTTATCTAAACCAATTCTTAATACTCTATAAGGAGCAAGAAATCCATCTTCAATACCTTGTTTAAGAGAGTAAGTATAAACCGGATCACCAAAATATTCATAATTTTGTATAGTTTTCTCATTTTTAGGAGTAGCAGTAAGTCCTATTTGAGTAGCACTTCCAAAATACGATAATACTTCTCTCCAAGATGAATCTTCAGCTGCACTTCCTCTATGACATTCATCAATTACAATCAAATCAAAGAAATCTTGAGGAAATTTTTTATATAAATCAGGTCTTCCATCAGAACCCTTAAGTTGTTGATACAAACCTAAATAAATTTCATAAGCAGGATCATACTTACCTTGAATTTTATGCATATGTCCTTTAAATGGAGCAAAATCATTTACCATAGTTTGATCTATTAAAATATTTCTATCAGCCAAAAATAATATTCTTTTCTTTATCTTGGCCTTCCATAATCTATAAATAATTTGGAAAGCAGTAAATGTTTTACCAGTACCAGTAGCCATAACTAATAAAACCCTATTTTGACCGTTTGCAACGGCTTTTAAAGTTCTTTCAATAGCAATTTGTTGATAATATCTAGGAGGATATTTAGATGGATATAAAGGTTCTTTTATAATTCGTTCTTGTTCTTCTGATAAATTAGAACATTTAATATATTCACTCCACATATTCTCTGGAGAAGGAAACTCATTAAGGGATAGTTCAATTTCCTCCCCTGTTATCATATTCTTTTTAATATATCCATCACCATTAGATGAAAAAGCAAAAGGTACATCTAACATTTCAGCGTAATCTATTGCCTGTTGCATACCATATCCAATAGGATGATTATTATCCTTTGCTTCAATCACTGCAATATAACTTGAATTATATGTTAAAAGATAATCTGTTCTTTTTTTAACTCCTCTTGAATACTTTCCTTTTCCTTCATCAATTACACGCCCATCTGTGAAAGTTTTTTCTTCATGTATATTGTTATAACTCCATCCTGCACTAACTAGTGAGGGAGTAATATATCTAGTCCTAATTTCAGCTTCACTTAAACTTTTCTTATCCTCAAACATTTTACTACCCATTCCTTCCAAGAAAATTTCTCATAATGTAATTATACCACTAAAATTTAAAATTCCCTAGTACTCAAACCCAAAATACTTATTGGCACTTCTAAACAAAATACTTATTGGCACTTCTAAACACATGTTGCTAATATTATTTTTTTGTGATATATTATCCTTATAAGGAATAATGTGTCAATTAACGACAAAAAAATATGCTTAAGAGCAAAAGCATATTTCCTTATTGGTAGCACCCAACTACCCAAAAATTACAAGACAAATATTTTAAGAAATATTTGGAGAATTGAATAAAATGAATAAATAAATCAATTCCTATATTAATATTAGCATAATTTTACTTTAAAAGTCAAATGTTCTAACATAAATATAAGCATATTGGTTTACGCATTCTAAATAGAAAGGAGACCAATATGTTTTTATCTACTTAAATAAACTGCTTTTATGGTAGTTGGTGTTACCTCCATTAGTTTATTGTTATGAGGAGGTTAATTATGAAAAACAAAGAAATAATAAACGAAATTTATGAAAATATTGCTGATGAGCTAAATATTTCAGATAGTATATTTGAAAGCGCCAGTAAAAGTTATAAAGCCTTAGGAGAATATTTAGAAAGTAAGTTGGAAGATTATAAAGTTGAGGTTTTTCCACAAGGTTCGATGAATCTCGGGACTTTAATTAAACCAATATCTGAAGCAGACGATTATGATTTAGATGCAGTCTGTAAAGTACATAATAGTTTTAATGATGCCGGTGAATTAAAAAATTTAATTGGAGATATTTTAAAAAAAAGTGAAAGATATAGTAAAATGTTGCAGCCAGAAGGCAAAAGATGTTGGACATTAAAGTATGCTGATGGTTCGCATTTCCATATGGATATATTACCATCAAGTCCAACTGGTAAATTAGATAATTCAATAAAAATAACTCATAAAGAAAATGAAAAATATGAATTTAGAATATCAAATCCACAAGGATATGCAGAATGGTTTGATAAATTACAAGAATCCGAAAGAAGGAAAATTTTTTCTACAAAAAATGCTATGTTTTCAAATAAAGTAGAGGATTTAAAAAATTATAATGTTAGAACTACTTTGCAAAAGACTATTCAGCTTTTAAAAAGGCATCGTGATATAAAATATTTAAATGCTAATGATTCAGAAAGAGATAATAAACCAATATCAATTATAATAACAACTTTAGTTGGCAAAATGTATACAGGTGAAGAAAGTATTGTTGATTTAATACTAAAATTTACTAATGATTATATGAAGTATATAGATATTGATTTGAATGGCAATTATATAATACAAAATCCTGTTGATAATAACGAAAATTTTGCAGATAAATGGAGTATATATCCCGAAAGAAAGGAAGCTTTCTTTAATTGGATTAATGATTTAAAAAGAGATTTAATTATAAACAATTTTATGCTAAAAGAAGACCTAATTGAAAAAGCCAACTTTCTAAAATCAATATTTGGCGGAGAAACTATTAGTAAAGTGTTTGAAAAAAGAGAAAAAGAGAATTCAAAAAGCTATATTAAACGTGATAACATAGCAACACTTACATCAACTAAAACAGAAACAAAAGTAAAGGAGCATACATTCTTTGGAAACTAATTATTTTTCAAATAATAAAACTCCAGCTCTTCAACTGCATAATCTAAAAATTAAATATAATTGCTTAAATAATAAATTAAAAAATGGAAAGCTAGTTTGGAAACAAAAAGTAAAACCATCAGAATATTCTAAAGAATATGTTATTACATTAAAGTATGATGGAATAACTCCAGAGGTTTATTTATATAATCAAGGAATAATGCAAAAAAAGGATGATTACATTCCACATTGTTATGAACGGGTTTTTATAAATGAAAATAATGAATATGTTAAATTATGCCTATATTATCCAAAATATAAAGAATGGACAAGAAATATGTTTTTGTCTGAAACTGTTATTCCTTGGGCAATCGAATGGCTTAAATATTATGAATTATGGCGTATTACTGGAAAATGGTTAGGAGGAGGTATGATACATGAAAAAAAGTAAAAAAATATTATATCCATTTGTTACAATAATTTTACCAATATTATTAATTAGCATTGCAGTAATATGGTTGTCATCTTTTTTCGAACTTAATGATTATAATGGTAATGGTTTTTTAATTAGATTATCAGAAATAACATTTAATCATCCTAGAAAAGTAGCATGTATAATTTTGTTTTTAATATTATTAAGTGGAATTAGATTGTTAAATAAAAATAAAGAATATGCACCAACAGACATATATGGTAATTATCCAGTGTTTGTTTATTATATTGCATGGTTATTATTAGGATATAAAAAGGTTAATTTAAAGATGAAACCAATCCCATTACAGTTTCAACTTTTAAATATTAACGCATTAAAATGCTATGATGATACAGAATATTCAGAAAAACATTATAAATATAAAGTAACACACAAAGGTAAACTTGACAAAAATACTAAACAGATAAATATTATAGTATCTGATACATATACTATAGATTTTGATAAACTTCCAAAATCAGTAGTAGATAATTATACTATTAATATAGATAGAGAAGATGGTAAAGGAATTAGAACATCATCAACTGAGCTAATTGAAATTATTATAAAAGAAGTACAAAATTCGAAGAAATATTGTAAAAACTTTAACTTATTTCTATCAACTCCAGCGACTACGAATAAACGTATTTTTTGTCAAGTGTTTCAAACAGGATTGAGAGATAAATTTATTCTTAATATATATCAACAAGACAATGAAAATAATTTTAAATTTAAAGATAAACCAATTACCATAAAGTGCTAATTAAAAAGGAAGATATTTAGTTTTATAGATTAATATCTTCCTTTTATTATTATGTTTTTAATATTAAATTATTATTGCTATTTTGATTTTTTATATTTTTATGTTACTTTTCTGATTTTCAACATTTGCCCTATTATTTTCTAACTTATTTAACTCTTTAATTACTTCTTTTAATGCTTTTTTAGGTGTTAAATCAATATAACTATCTTTTTTTAATTTATTACTATTTCCATAAAGAATATAGTCATTAAATAATCCCAAATTTTTACAAGAACACCAGACTTCTTTGTCATCATCTTTATTTTCTATTATATTATTACACTCTTTACATTTAATTTTCATTACTAACAACTCCTACTAAAATTTTAACATTATTGAATCAGTTTTTCCACATATTCCAGTAAAATAGGAGCTTATTAAAGTCATACACCATTGCCATAATTTAATCACATATTACGCGTCCCGACCTCC
>CANQWY010000055.1 GCA_947627675.1 uncultured Bacilli bacterium | reverse complement strand
AAAAATCAACCCGAACGGATTGATTATATATGTTAAGTTCAAACTATAAAAGTTCGAACAGAAACGTCACTGGAGCGAATGAGGGGAATCGAACCCCCATCACAGCCTTGGCAAGGCCGTATTCTAACCATTAAACTACATTCGCAATTACTTAACAATATGAGAATATCAAAAAAAAATTAAAAAGTCTAGACTTTTTAAATATTTTTTAATATTATTTTTTGCTTTATCTTATAATAAGGACATATTATCACATTTTAGGACAAAAAAAATCATATTCTTCCAAAATTCGACAAAATACGACAGCAAAAGAAAATATAATGATATTAGAAAGAAGGGATTACATGACAATATTTGGAGGAATTATAATTAATACAACATATATTTTATTTCCACTTACAATATATCTAATATATTCTGCATATACTAAAAATTTAGATATAAAAGAAAAAATAATAGTCTTGGAATTAGCCTTATACTCATCACTTTATATGTTAATAAGATATGGGGTAATGTTTAAAACAATATATCCAGCTTTATTATTTAATATACCTTTATTAATAAGTTTTATAAAGAATAAAAAAATAACAGCTATTATTATTTCAATAATATTAATAATTTTTAATTATACTCGCTTTCATTTTTCTATTGGATTATTAATAGTTGAATATACATTATATTTGTTCTTTTACTTCATTTTAAAAAATCAAGATAGAAAGATATTCTCAATTATTAACAGCTGTATAATAATAAGAATATTAACTATGACTTATCAAACTTTATTCTATATTATGCCAAATTCATCATTCTTTAATTCATTTAAATATATCTTTTTTAGTTCCATGTTATTTATTTTTTTCTCATATTTAATAATGTTTATTCTAAATACGAGTGAGAACATTGTAAATTATAATAGTACTTTAAATGAATTAAATAGAGAAAAGGAAATTAGACAATCATTATTTAAGATTACTCATGAAGTTAAAAATCCTTTAGCAGTATGTAAAGGCTATTTAGATATGTTAAATAATGAAGGAACAGACAATTATGAAAAATATATTCCTGTCATAAGTAAAGAAATTAATAGAACTTTAACTTTAATGGATGACTTTTTAGATTATACAAAAATAAAAGTTGCTAAAGAAGATACTGATATTTGTTTATTATTGGAAGAGATAAAAGAAGAATTAATTCCTTTATTAAAAAGATATAATATAAAATCAGAGTTTATTATTCCTGATGATGAATTGTATTTAGATCTTGATTATAATAGAATTAAACAAGTATTTATAAATATTTATAAAAATAGTATCGAAGCAAAAAAAGATAATATGAGAATAATTATGAAAGTGTATAAGAAGAATAACCAACTTGTAATAAAGGTAAGCGATAATGGAATTGGAATGAGTAAAGATACTTTAGAACATATAGGTGAGAATTTCTATACTACAAAACAAAATGGTACAGGATTAGGAGTTTCACTATCAAAAGAAATTATAAACTTACATAATGGTAAGATGTATTATAAATCTGTAGAAAACAAAGGAACAGATGTTTTTATAGAACTCCCTGTAAAGTAAAAAAAGTCGATATTTCGACTTAATAATATGGATAAGGTGCAGGATAAAACATAGGGTATCCTGGTGGACAACAAGGTCTAGGTTGTTGATAATAACCATTATTATTACTTAAAAAATTATTATTAGCGACTCCATATCCAAGGGCTCCACCTGCAAGACCGCCTACAACAAAAGGTATCCAAAAACCACGTTCATCATAATATCCTCCGTTTGTATTTGCACTATTACTTCTATACATAGTAGTAGTTGGTATACTATAATTATTTCGGTACATACTTTTCCTCCTTCATAATATTTTATGTATATATTGAAAATATGTACTATATTAAAAAACTAATATTTTTCTTTTAAAATATTTAAAATTAATATATACTATATTTAAATTTATAGATAAAGAGGAGGGTGATTAAAATAGAACGTTTACAAAAAATAATTGCAAATTCAGGTATTTGTTCTAGAAGAAAAGCAGAAGAATTAATTAAAAAAGGCCTTGTAACTGTTAATGGACAAAAAGCAACTATTGGTATGCTTGCTGACTTTAGTGATAATATAATAGTCGATGGAAAAAGCATAAATAAGGAAGAAAAAGTATATTATTTGTTAAACAAACCAAGAGGAGTAGTTTCAACAACAAGTGATGATAAGAATAGAAAAACTATAGTAGATTTAATAGATACAGAAAAAAGAATATATCCAGTAGGCAGATTAGATTATGATACAACAGGGGCTATTATTTTAACGAATGATGGTGAACTTGCCAATATTTTAATGCATCCTAAAAATCAAATAGAAAGATGCTATTATGCCAAAATAGAAGGCTTAATTACTAAAGAGGATATAAATTTATTGAAAAAAGGTATTATAATTGATAATCTGAAATATACTTGTAAATATGTTAAAACAAAAAAATATGATAATAATACTAATACAAGTTTTGTATCTATTATCTTAACTGAAGGTCGTAATCATGAAATAAAAAAAATATTTAGTGAAATAGGCCATCCCGTTATAAAATTAAAAAGAGAATATTTTGCATTTTTGGATATTAAAAATCTAAAAAGTGGTGAATATAGAAAATTAAATCCAAAAGAAGTAAAACAGTTATATTCATATAAAAGATAAATATATAATAAAAATAATATTTTAAAAAAAAATATGAGCTATTTAAAAATAGCTCTAAAAATTAATTATTTTGATTATCATCTTTAACAATTGCTTCAGTAGGACAAGACTCAATTGCTTCTAAGACCTCATCTTTTAATTTATCATCTTCTATTTCATTTTTTAAACAAGTAGATATTCCTTCATCATTAAGCTCGAAAACATCAGGGCAAATTGCTTGACAAGCGCCACAACCAATACAAGCATCTTCATTAACTTTAATTTTTAACTTTTCCATTTTATAATAATCTCCTTTCATTTAAATTTTATCAAAAAAATATGCAATGGTAAAGAAGTTTTATATATGAGATAACAAACTAAAATTTATACTTCTATTTAATAATTATGTATGTTAAAATATAACTATAGATAGTTATAAGAAGGTGAAAAAATGGGAAGTAGAATGGATAGATATAAAAGTAATGATATAAATAACATTACAAGAAGCTCTAAGAATAAAAATTTATATACTTCTCTTGATAACACAGCTAGATATACTACTATTACAGATGTCAGAAATAGTAATGCTATTGTTTTAACAGAAGAAGAAAAAAAAGTTAAAACTAGAGAAAGTTATCATAAAACAAAAGATTTTGAAGAATTAGATTTAGTAGAATATAAGCCTATAAAAAAAGAATTAGATGATTTTAATTATCTTTATCGAGATAGAGAAAATAGAGTATATGATATAAATACCGCTATAGAAGAAGCTAAAAAAAATAGGCCGCAAGCTGAAAAAGATGTAAATTTAAAATTAGAGAATGCTAAATATTTTTTAACTAAAGAAGAAATAGAAAAATATCGAAAAATAAAAAATAAAGAAATTCCTCCAGATAAGGAAAAAGAATCAGTAAAAGAATTGATAAATACTATAACTTCAAAAACTTTAAGAGGAGAATTAGATCAAAAAACATCAGTTGATTTATTAAGTGATTTAATGGCAACCGATAATGATGATAGAATAGAAAGCCAAAAACAAGAATCTAATACAGAAATAGTGGATGAAAAATTATTACAAAAAGTTCAAGAACAAAAAGATAATTATAAGACTTTAACAAATGAAAAAGCTCTTTTAAAAGATATGGATCAATCCTTCTATACAAGATCTATGGATTTATCTGATAAAGATTTTGAACTAGATAATGACTTTAAAGAAGAAAAAAAAGTCCCTTTTATATTAAAATTTTTCTTATTTTTACTTTTATTAGTTTTAATTTCAATACTCATATACTTTATTGTACAAACATTTTAAAAAATAAAATTCTTTACTTTTGGTTTATATATGATATATTATTACTTGGGTTAGGGTGATTAATTAATGGATTTAAAATTTATATTAAATGAATATATACTTATATGGAATTTATTATTTAAAAGGTCATTGTCCAAAGAATTAAATGATAAAAAACAAAAAATTTGGATGAATTATAAAAAGGAGTATAATGAATTATATAATGAAAAAATAAGTATTTTAAAAGATCCTATAAATTACATCCCTACTGATGATACAATATATAATATAATAAAAGAAGATGAAGTATATATTGATATATATGAATATTGCACTAAATACAAATTAAATCTTAGTAAATATTGGGATATAAATAAAAAAAATATTGTTAGTGAAATAAAGGAAATAACCAAAATAGATATAGGATGTTATAATATATTATTAATAGATCCAAGATTTAATTTTATAGAGTACTTAAAAAATAGTGATAAACAAATTTGTTATGGAAAAGAATCTACTACTCTAGATACGATTATAGATATAGTTTATAATATACTGAAAAAGGAAATTTTAAATATTATATCTGATAAAGAATACATAAAGACAATTGATTTAGTACTCGAATTGTTAATCAAAAATGAACTAAAAACAAGACTTACAGGAAAAAGTAATTATTATTACGATATAAAAAATAATTTTATAAAAAAAGAAATTTACCCATATCTTTTAATATATTTAGGAATAAAATTAGAGGATTTTGATAATTTTTTCAGACGAGATAATGTTTTATTTGATTCTAGATTTTATGATGATTTTTATTATCCAGAAGATTTAAAAAATTATAATATATATAACTTTATAAAATTTTGTTACAATAAAATAAATAATAATTATTATATAAATAATAATTTAAATATAAGAATTGAAGAAGTAATATAGCAGGAGGCAGTTATAATGGAAGAAAAGATGAATTTATTATTAGATAGAATAGATTTTTCAAAAGACCATTATGACTGTTTTTTAGATGCAGAACTTACAAAAATAAAAGTATTTAAAAATGAAAATAATATAGAAATATTTATTAAAAAAAAGATGCCTATAACTTTAGAAATATTAGAAGAATTAGAAAGTAAAAAGAATAAATTTGATCCGAATATAAATAATATAACAATATATTTTGAAGTGGAAAATCAGGTATTAGAAGATTTTAAAAAGTTATATCCATATATTTTAAAAACTGCTAAAGAATATTTAACAGTTCCTAATATTTATTTAGAGTCATTAATAATAGAAAATGAAAATTTTGTTTTATTAGCAAGAAACAAAGTAGAAGAAACAAAATTAAACAATGCTTTAGAAACTATTAATAGAGAATATAAAAGATTAGGACTTAAGAATGATATTTCTGTAAGGTTAAAAGAAGAAAATATAGTTAAAGAAAAAATAGAAGAGAGTTTATTAGAAAGTATAGAAAATGTAAATAATAGTATAAAAGAAAGTAAAAACAAAGAAGACAAAAAATTAGAAGTTAAGGAAGAAAAAGTAAAATATAAAAGAAAAGAAAAAGATCCTAATAGTATAATAGGAGTTGCAATAAATGATGAACCTTTAAAAATTAAAACTATAATAGGTGAAGATAATAATGTAGTAGTGGAAGCACAAATATTTGGAGTGGATTATTTTGAATCAACTAAAAGTGATTTTAAAATAATAACTTTAAAGATAACTGATTATACAGACAGTATATATTGTAAAGTTTTTGTAAGAGATAAAGATGAGTATCTTAGATTATGCAAAGAATTAAAATCAGGCAAATGGATTAAAGTTAGAGGATATACCAAAAATGATCCATTTAGTAAAGAATTAGTGTTAAATGCAAGAGATATTATAGAAATTGAACATGAAGAAGCTGAAGAAATTATTGACAATAGTCCTGTAAAAAGAGTTGAACTGCATGCTCATACTAAAATGAGCCAGATGGATGGTGTTGCAGATGAAGTTGAGTTAGTAAAACAAGCAATTAAATGGAAACATCCTGGTATTGCTATTACTGATCATAATGGTTGTCAATCTTTTCAACATGTTTACAATTTAGTTAAAGATCACAATAAAAAATTAAAAGAAGGTGAGGAGCCTTTTAAAGCAATATATGGAACTGAGCTAACATTAATAGATGATACTGTAGATATTGTAATACGTCCTAATAATCAGAAACTACTTGAGCAGACTTATGTAGTCTTTGATTTTGAAACAACTGGCTTTAATGCAGGAGGCAGTGATTCTATTATTGAAATAGGTGCAGTAAAAATATGTAATGGAGAAATAATAGAAAAATATGATGAATTAATAAAACCGCCACATCCATTAAAACAGACAATAATCGATGTAACAAATATAACTAATGAAATGTTAGAAGATAAAGATAATGAAGAAAATGCTATTAAAAGATTTATAGATTGGTTTCAAGATTTACCTATGGTAGCCCATAATGCCAAATTTGATGTTTCTTTTTTAGAAATGTGTTATAAAAAATATAATTTAGGTGAATTTACTAATCCTGTAATAGATACTTTGGAACTTTCAAGAACTTTAGATAATACTTATTCTAGGCATTCATTATCGGCAATTATTAAAAGATATGATGTTCCTTGGGATGAAGAATGCCACCATAGAGGTGATTATGATGCAGAAGGAACAGCACTAGTTTTTTATAAAATGTTAAAAAAATTAGACACTCGTAATATTGAAAGAATGGATCAACTTGATAACTTAGTTAGTAAAGATGAAATTCACAAATATGGTAAAAGTTATCATGTAAATATTTTAGCGCTCAATAGAATAGGTCTTAAAAATATGTTTAGGCTTGTTTCGCTTGCCAATACTAAATACTTATATAAGACACCGAGAATATTAAGAAGTGAAATAGAAAAAAATCGTGAAGGAATTTTAGTTGGTAGCGGTTGTTATGAGTCTGAAGTTTTTAGAGAAGCACGTAGTAAAAGTGAAGAAGAGTTAACTAATATTATAAGATTTTATGATTATGTAGAAGTGCAGCCAATTGATTGTTATAATCATTTAATTCAAAGTAGTGATTTTACAAATGAATATGAGATAGCAGAACATTTAAAAAAGATAATTAGAACAACGGAAGAAGCTGGTAAATTAATTGTTGCAACGGGAGATGTTCATCATATTAAAAAAGAAGATAAAATTTATAGAGAAATAATTGTTAATCAAAAAGTACCTGGAGGAGGCAGACATCCATTAGCAAGAAATGGTATTAAAGATATTCCGAGCAACCATTTTAGAACTACAGATGAAATGCTTGATAATTTTAAATTTTTGGAAGATAAAGAATTAATAAACCGTATTGTAGTTGAGAATCCGAATAAGATTGTAAAACAAGTTAAAGATATCGAAGTAATAATTGACACTGGGGGAATTCCATTTTCTCCTAAGATAGAAAATTGTAGTCAAATAGTACGTGATATGGTTTATAATAAAGCTCATAGTATGTATGGAGATCCTTTGCCAGCTAATATTGAAGAGAGAATTACTTCTGAATTAAAAGGTATAATTGGTGGAGGGTTTGATGTTATTTATTTGATTGCTCAAAAATTAGTTAAACATTCTAATGATGATGGTTATCTTGTTGGTTCGCGTGGTTCTGTTGGATCTAGTTTCGTTGCTTGTATGATGGGCATAACAGAAGTTAATGCATTGCCTGCTCATTACTTATGTTACAATTGTAAGTATTCTGAATTTAATGATGAAAATGGTAAAGCTTATAGCCTTGAATTAGCAAGTGGCTATGATTTGCCAGATAAAATTTGTCCAAAATGTGGTAAGCCATTAGGAAAAGAGGGCCAAGATATGCCTTTTGCAACCTTTTTAGGCTTTAATTGTGATAAAGTGCCTGATATTGATCTTAATTTTTCAGGAGATAATCAAGCTAGTGCTCATGCATATACTAAAGTATTATTTGGAGAAGATAATGTATATCGTGCAGGAACAATTGGTACAGTTGCTGAAAAGACTGCCTTTGGTTATGTTAGAGGTTGGGCTGAAGAACATGGGATAACGGATATTAGGAATGCTGAAATTGAGCGTTTAGCGATTGGTTGTACTGGAGTTAAAAGAACTACAGGTCAGCATCCGGGAGGTATTGTTGTAATACCAGCATACATGGATATTTTTGATTTTACACCTTATCAATATCCTGCTGATGATGTTGAGGCAGAATGGAGAACAACTCATTTTGATTATCATGCTATAGATCAGGATGTTTTAAAGCTTGATATACTTGGACACGATGATCCTACAGTGTTAAGAATGCTTCAAGATTTATCAGGAATTGATGTTACTAAGCTTCCTATGGATGATAAAAAAGTATTTTCTCTTTTATCAAGTCCTGAAGCTTTGGGTGTTACAGAGGAACAAATAATGTGCCCTACTGGAACATTGGGATTACCTGAACTTGGAACTAAATTTGTTATAAGTATGTTACAAGAAACTAAACCTAAAAACTTTTCTGGTCTTGTAAAAATATCTGGTCTTTCTCATGGTACCGATGTATGGGCTGGTAATGCCTCAGAGCTTATTGAAAAGGGGATAGTTCCATTTAAAGAAGTTATAGGTTGTCGTGATGATATTATGGTTAGTTTGATGAATTGGGGAATGGCACCGAAGGATGCTTTTAAAATAATGGAATTTGTTCGTAAGGGTAAACCTTCAAAGGATCCTGTTACATGGCAAATGTGGGCTGATAAGATGAAAGAAGCTAATATTCCTGACTGGTATATTGAATCATGTCATAAAATAAAATACATGTTCCCAAAGGCTCATGCTTGTGCATATGTTATGAGTGCTATTAGAATTGCTTGGTTTAAACTTTATCAACCTCAAAACTATTATGCTGCTTTTTTCTCAATTAGAGTTGATGATTTTGATATTGAAACTATGATAAAGGGTGAAAATGCGATAAGAGAAAGGTTAATAGATTTACAGAATAAAGGATTTGAGGCTAGTAATAAGGAGACTAATATAATTGAAACATTAAAAATAGCATTAGAAGCAGCTTGCCGAGGAATTAAATTTGCAAATATTGATTTAGAAAAAAGTCAAGCAACTAAATTTATTAAAGCTGAAAATGATGAATATACTTTAATTCCCCCATTTTCAACTATTGATGGACTTGGTGGAACTGTTGCGACTGCTATTGTCAAGGAAAGGGAACTCAGACCTTATATTAGTAAAGAAGATTTACAAAACAGAGGCAAAGTTTCTAAGACTTTACTTGATAGAATGAATGAGATGAATATACTTAAAGATTTACCTGATTCAAATCAACTCTCTCTTTTCTAAATTCAGTATAAATGTTATAATGTATGAAGAATAGGAGAGATACAGATGAAATGTATTAGATGTGGTTCTGAAATGAAAGATGATGATCGTTGTTGTTTGAGATGTGGAGCTATTAATTATAATAATCCTTTAAACAGTGATTATATAAAAAAATATGCTGATAAAAAAGAATATAATGATGCTACTAGCTTTATATTTAAAAAAAGAGCAATAAAAAGAAGAAGATTAAAAATATTATTAATAGTTATATTTATTTTAATAATTTTTGGTATTATTTATTTGTTTAATAAATAATATTAAATTTACTTTGAGAAAAGCTAATTGTTCTAGAAATATATTAGCTTTTTTCTTTTTTGATAGAAAAACAATATAAAAATAAAGTACTTGAAAATAGGAAATAGATGATGTAGAATTTAAGTATAAAATAGAAGGAGAAGAAAATGAAAAAAAGAAAAGATATATTGTTAGTAATACCCCTAATACTAACAATAGTTCTAATGGGGGGGGGTTA
>CANQWY010000054.1 GCA_947627675.1 uncultured Bacilli bacterium | reverse complement strand
CCATAAATTAGGTACAATAATTTTATAGCACATCTTTTCGTATACTCAAGATGTGCCATAAAATGCTTTACATTATAGGAAAACAAAATGTATTTTTTATATTATAATTAATTAGTTTATATAAAATAAAACTCAATACATCGGCTATTAAACTGTGGAAAATATATATATTTAGTGATAAATTTTTGCCAATATATTCTATTGTTTTATTAAATGATTTATTTGGAAATTTTAATGCTAGAACAAAAATCGTAATTGAAAAAATAATTATACCAACACATGAAAATTTTATTGTTGTACTTAAAATAGTTGGCACCATAGCTAAAAATGCTCCTAACAAATAAGCCAAAATTAAAAATTCTAATCTTATTTTTTTTATTTTCTTTTTATCAAGATAATTAAATGAATAACCTAGTAAAAACCAATTCATTGATCTTGAAAGAAAATTTATTTTTAAATACCAATCAAAATTGTTTGTTTCACAAATTATAGTTAATACAATATGAAATATAAACAATAATATTATATAAATACATATATAACGTAAACTATTCTTATGATGTTTAATTATAAGGTACCATGCAATATAAGTTTCAATCATAGCAATTAAATACCAAAGTGGTATTGCATAGTCTATCGTACAAAATACTACCATTTTCAATAATGATTTGAGTGTAAATGTAGCAATAACATAATTTATTAGACTGTTGCCTTTTAAAAGCATAATTGCAATACTATATAAACTCCAAATGATAAATGAAAAAATAAAAATCCTTATAATCTTAATTAATCTTCTTTTTATTACACTTTCATCACATTTATACGCATAATAACCAGAAATCATCAGAAAAATTGGAACAGCAAATTGACATAATAAACTTATCATTTCACCAAATTTTCCTGGAAATTTAACATGTATAAAGATTACTGCCAAACAACCTATTCCTTTAAGAAAATTTAATACTTTATTTTCACTCATAATTAACACCTTCTTTTTAGAGCGAATAAAACATTTATTTATAATTTAGTAAAATCACAATTATCTGGATCATATCTTAACCTACTATTAATATTAATATTGTTTATTTTCTCTATTTCTTCAGAAGTCAATTTAAAATCAAAAATATCAATATTACTTTTATATCTTTTAACATTGGTAGTATTAAATATAGGAACATTTCCAATTTGAATATGCCACCTTAAGATAACTTGAGTGATAGTTTTATTATATTTTTTTGCAATATCAACTAAACACGTTTTATATAATCTAGTATCCATTCTAGCAGTTGATGTATAAGCTAGAACTTGAATTGAATTTTTTTGACAATAATCTCTTAATTCTTTTTGTGTAAATAGAGGATGACACTCAATTTGATTAACGGCAGGAATAACAGAACAATTTTTTTTAATTTCTTCTAAATGATGAACATTACAATTACAAACACCAATAGACTTACATAGTCCTTTTCCTTTTAATTTTTCCATTTCTTTCCAAGTTTCAATAAATTTTTCTGGTACCGGCCAATGTAGTAACAGTAAATCAACACTATTAACTTTAAGCTTTACCAGACTATCTTTTAAAGACCATTCGATATTACCATTATATTGATCATAATTTGAAATTTTTGTAATAATAAAGTATTTTTCTCTTTTTTTACGAATTTTATGACCAATAATATTTTCGCTTATTCCGTATGCTCTTGAAGTATCTATGGCACTATAATCATTTTTTCCCATTTCATCTATTATCTTACATATTGAAAAGTCTTTCTTCAGTTCATTAAATTTTAACAAAAGTATTTTCTTAATAACTAAAATTATATTTTTAAAAAAATTATCCCTATTATAACTTATAATATTACTTCCATAACAAATTACTGGTATTTTATTATTATCATTTAACTTTATTGTATCCAATATATCACCTTCTTAATATTTTTTTGTAAAATGATTTAACTATTTTTTTCTCATAATTATTCATATTTATGAAATAAGTTATTAATATAAATAAAATTGTATAAATTGATCCAAAAATTAATAATTTTACTAATCCTATAAATTTCATTAAATGCATTAAGGCCAATATAACCAATACTGGTAATATATAATTTATTGCCATCTTTCCTATAACTTTCCAAAATTTAATAACATCTAGTTTTATTACATTATAATAATAGATATTTATTATAAGTGTGTTGCATAATAGTAATACGAAAGTCGTTCCCAAAGCTGTACCAACTGCTCCTAACTTTTTAGCTAAAAATACACTTATAATAACATTAAAAATTGCCATACACGATGTTAAGATTGCTTTAAATTTATATTTGTTTTTAGCTTGCATAATGCTTAAACCAACATTTTGAATTAAAGAGAAAAAAGCGGGAACAACTAAACATAATGTAACATAGTATGACGTTACATATTTTTTTCCAACCCATAAAATAAAAAAATCTTTACCGAATAAAATAAATCCAGTTGTTACTAAAAACATTATATAAAATTGTATTCTTCCTACTTTTATAAATTCATCGGTTAGTTCTTTATCACTTGCATTTGTTGAAATCATTTTAGACATCTTAGGCAAAAATATACTACTTATAGCCGTAGATAAATTAATAAATAATGTATTAAATGATGTAGCAAGTGAATATATTGATACTTGAGTTGTTCCACACACTATACCTAATATGACTTGATCAACACTCCAATTAACTTTATCTACTATTTCTGTTAAAAATAGCCATATAGAATATCCTAAAATAGTTTTAAATAAAACTTTATCTATTCCTCTAAATTTAATTTTAATTTTTAATTTTTTTCGACAAAATAAATAATTAGAAAACAGAACAATAACGTTAACTATTGTAATAACCAATGACATAGTTATAGATTTATATCCCAAAAATAATAATGGAATCATTAGTAAAGGCTTTAATAAAGAATTTAAAATTGCCATTATTTTTTGAAAAGTAAATCTTTCATAGGCACTTATTATTGAAGAATATATACTAAAAGGAAAAGTAATTGCCAAATTAAAAGTCAAAATGAGTATCATTATTTTTGCCTTTTGTATTTCTTTAACACTCATTGTACTTTTAAATATGCTGTCAATATTAAAGAAAAGTATTAACCCTAATATTGTAGCAATAATCCCTAACATTATAAATATAATTGAAAACATTCCATGTAATTTTTTCTCTTCTTCATATTTTTTTTGAGCAATATATCTTGAGGTATATACAACTATCGCATTGCCAAATCCTAAATCTAAAATAGTTAAATAACCAATGATGGAGGAAACTAATGAATAAAGCCCATATTCACTTTGTCCCAGCATCCTAACTAAATAAGGAGTATATAATAATTGAATAAGCGTGTTTACTAAAATAGAAATATATGATAATATTGCTCCATTTTTTCGTTGATTCCTATTTTCCATTTGAAGATTCATTCCTTTCATTAAATTTATAAAACTTTATATAGTCTAAAATTACGTGTAATTTCATTTATTTGATTTTTTTATAACTTTTTTAATTATAAATTTAATTTTTTTTATAAATGAAACCTTACTATATTTTTTAATCAAATTTGAAAAATTACTATTATCTAATTCTTTTAAAAATTTATAACTATTTTTATTTATTTTTACAGAATTGTTAAAGCATACATTTCCTTTATAAATTTCACTTAAAGTTTTTTCTTGAAAAAATATTTGTTTTTTAATCTTATCAAAATATTTTTTTCCATTAGCAGAATTAAGTAATATTAAGGACGTTCCCTTATCATCATCTAATTCTTCGTTAATGCCCCAAAAGTCAGCTAATGTTATATCTGCTTGTCTAGATAGACCATTAAAATGACAATTGCCACAACTAGGTCTAATATACAAATTTGGTCCTAAATAACCAGTCATATATAAATTATCATCGCCATTATATATTTTATAAGTATTATCATCAAAATCAATTCTTGTACATTTAGGTGATTTTTTCCAACCATATTCTTTATATTTAAACCAAACTTTTTTAACTTTTTTATTTTCATTACTTTCAATTTCACTTAACCAAGATTTATAAGCCTTTGGTGAATTCATACCTCTACATATAAATTCAATAGTTAAAAGATTATCATATTTTCTTTTTAAAAATTTATACAACCCAGCTATTTGACATGGAGCTCCGCAAAAGACAACTACTTTACCACTATCCAAAATTTTCTTTGTTTGAATATATATATCTTTAGTATTACTTTGAAGATATTTTGACTGACTTAATTTTTTCAATTCAGATAAATCGTTAACGATTTTATGTTCAACCATGTTGTCTTCGTCATAACAAGCTCCAACTACATAACCGCCAGTTTCTATTATTGGTTTTGTCAATTCCGTAAACAAACCACCAGATGTACTACTATATCTAGTTTCTTTATCTCTAGACCAGCCAGCATATACAATTGGTTTATCATATCTAATTTGAATACTTTTTGCAACAATTGGACAAGTTTTTTTGCAAAGGCCACAATTAATACATTTTTCTTGATCTATTTTAGGATATTTAAATCCACACTCATCTTCTTCCATAGAAATAGCATTTTTAGGACAAATATTATAGCAAGCACTGCAACCAGTACAATCTTTTTTATCTAACCATATTTTCATTTGTATCACGCTTTCCATTCAACATTTTCTTTTAAAACTTTTGCAGGATTTCCTCCTACCAAACTATGAGCAGGTACATCTTTTGTCACAATTGATCCAGCAGCAATTACTGCTCCATCTCCAACTGTTACACCACTTAAAATAGTAACTCTAGTTCCTATCCATACATGGTCTTTTATAACAACTGGTTTTGTTTTATTATCGCCATCTAAATAATGAGCATTAGAATCCATTATAGTAAAATCATGTGAAATAGCACAATCATCACCAATCGTGATTGATTTATGACATCTTATTTTAGCGTCACTATTTATGAATGAATTCCCTAAAGTTAAAGTAGCATTTTTAAACAAAACTATATCACAACCATAAAAGAAATTAAAACTGCCATTTACAATTATTTTTGAATTATCATCCATTCTTAAAATTATTTTCTTTCCAGTATTTTTATATCTTATGTCTCCAAAAACTAAAGTACCGTTTATATTAAATTTACAACTTTTACTTAAATCAAAACATACATTATTTCTAATTCTTAAAGGTTTGATGTTTTTGGTAATGATTAAAGATTTTATAGTTGAAACAAACATATAATATATTTTTTTTAAATATTTCATAACCCCTCCTTTATACTAGTTTCTTCCTTCATCATATACAACTTATATATTATTTTTTTACATATTAACTGGCAAAGAATATTAAATAACTTTTTTTAAAAATTCTTTACTTTTCTCTCTTTCTTCTTCTAATATTTTGTATGAATGCTTATAATTATGATTCAAGTTTTCATCAGTTATCTTTCCATTAAAAATTCTATCTTGTAATTCAAACTTAGAAATCAGATTATTTATTCTTGAATTCATCTTATTAATACTTTCACTAAATTCATCTTCTCTTTCAAAAACAACAAATGATTTATCAAACAAAAGGGAAAATACACAAGAATGAAATGAATCTGTACATATTAAAAAAGCATTTTTTATCAAATATAAAAATTCACTGGGACCGCATTGATAAAAAGGGGATTTAATATCCAAAATATTTATTATTTCACAATTATTTTTTATTGCTACTCTTTCTATTTCTATCCTTCTTACTTCAGACAAATTTCCCAAAAAGTAATTTAAAATAAACTTTTTATTATTTAACATCTCTGGTTTTTTTATTACATATTCCCAATCTTCTCTTGTCAATAACATCGTAGGATCTATTAATACTTCTATATCATTTTTACCAAGTAGCTCATTTATTATCTTTTTTCCTATTTCTTCTCTTACAGAAATATTAGAAATATTTTTTAGTTTTTGTCTATAACTTTTACATAAATACTTTGGAATATCACTGACACCAAAACTGGCGCTATAAGAAATAACATTATTTTTTTTAAATTTTCCAAAATATAAATCGGGTATAGCAAAGTTATAATTCCATACTTGATCGCTCCCTATTATAATGAAATCATATTCTTCATCTGCTGGGAGATGATATTTATCGTAAGTTTCTTTTGAAAAATTTATATATTTATTAAATTGCTTAAAATTATTATATCTTTTATTGCACATAAGAAATATTTTTTTTATAAATATATATTTAATTCTTTTGAAATAATTTTTTAATTTTGAATCATTATCATTATTTAGTTCTTTAATATTTTTTAAAGTTACTACCTCATAAGTATTAAAGTTTTTTCTTATATATTGACTTAAAGCATAATTTTGAAGTCTATTGCCATAATTATTGTTATCAACAATTGTTATAATTCCAAGCTTCATAAAAATCTCCTTTTTGTATACTTTTTTATTAATCTTTAAGACTGTTATTATTATTTATATTGTGTCCAGGCACACCAACCATTATTGAATTCTGTTTTACATTTTTATTAATTACGCAATTAGCTCCTATTATCGAATTATCTTCAATTATAATTCCACCAAATATTTTAGCTCCAGGAAAAATCGTAACATTATTTCCAATTATTGGATTATCCTCATGGTTATAACCAATTGTAGTTTGTTGATAAATTGTGCAATTTTTTCCGATTTTTTTAGCTGATATTACTATTGCTACACCATGATATATATATAAACCCCCCCCGATTAAATTTTTATTCATACATATTTTTACATTATCACCTATAGGAAAAAGAATTCTGAAAATCATTCTACTTATTCCGCAAAGTCTATAATCAATTATAGCTCTACATTGACTTTCATAAATTAAGTAATATGATAATTGTTTGTAAAAGGTTTTATAATCATTAATATTTATCTTTTTCGTAAACTTATACCAGGCAAGAATATCTTCTTTGATATAATCATTTTTATTTAATATAAGTATTATATATATTGGTAAAATTCTCCAATAATTTAAAAATATTCTAATCTTTTTCATTTTTTCTCCTTTATTTTTTAGTCAATAATTTTTAAAATCTTTTTAAAAATAAATATATTATGATATAAGAAGTAGAAAAGAATTTGATACTTTTTTCTTAAACCATTGCATTTAATTTTGTTTTTATACTTATTTATTTGACAATTATCAACTTTATTTGTTTTATATAAAAAAATTATATGCGTCATATATATATTACTTAATATATTTTCAAAATCATTTAATATTTCGTTGCATTCAACACTAATTATTTTTTTTATTTTTTCTCCGGCTTTTTCCCATTCTTTAAATTTTTTGTCGGTCATATTGTTTGTAATACTATAATCATTTATATTATTATAATGGTAAACAATTTTATTTATTTTTTTTCCTTTATTAACATATTTTATATACTCACAACAAAATAACATATCTTCCCACATTGAGTAATTTTCATTAAAATAAATTTGATTATCAATTATTATTTTTCTTATAAATAATTTATTCCATAAGTATCCATAACACGGAGTTTTATCTCTTTTATCTAAATTCAAAATACTTTTATATATATCTTCTTTATTAATTAAAGTAACCTGATCATTATGCACTCTTTTATTTTTATTTATAGAAACAAAATTGCCAATACACATATCATAACTTTCTATATTATTAACCATTAACTCTATTGCATTTGTTTCAAGCCAATCATCTGAGTCTACAAAATAAATAAATTCTCCATTAGCTAACTTTAGGCCTAAATTTCTAGTTTTTGACACTCCTTCATTATTCTTACTAACAAATCTAATTCTTTTATCTATTTTTGCATAATTCTCACAAATTTTATTACAATTATCTGGAGAACCATCATTTATTAATAATACCTCTAAATTTCGATATGTTTGGTTAATTATACTTTCAATACATATGGATAAATATTTTTCACTTTTATAAATAGGAACAATTATACTCACTAGTTTCATGGTTATCTTCGCTCCTTTTCAACTTTAATACAATATTTCCATATTTATCTTTTTGTAGTTTAAAAAAATAGATATCAAACAAATATAATCCTATTAAAAAATATACAAGTGATATAGAGAAAATACATTCAAAAATTTTATTTGAAAAAAATGAAAAAATAAGTGCAAAGGAAAAGTATGAATAAATAATTAATTTGTAATTAATATTTTTATATTTACCTTTATATTTCAGATTATAATAAATTTTTTGAAAAAACATACCAAGCATAAACATTATTACAAAAACACCAAAGAAACCAAAATCATTGAATAACGGCATAAACAATGTATATACATTCCCTAATCCATGATTATTAATCCACCTATATTTGAATAGATTTAAATTCAAGATTGGAAGACTTAATAAAGCTTTATCTGCAAACCACATATATGTATAAAAAAAAGTAGCACTTCCAAAAATTGGAGAATTTATTTTATTTTCAATAAGAAACAATTCTAAATTTTTTAAAGGAGCCCCCAAATATGTCGAAACATTATAAATAAAAGTCATATCATCAACACTTCTACCAGTTATTTCTGCAAAAAAGTAAAAAAGATAAATTAATGCTATAAAAGAGCATGATAATTTTACCAATATTTTTATATTCAAATTATCTTTCCAGCCATTTGATATATTTTTTAATCCAAAAAAACATATTACAAATGATAATATATACATAAATATCGTTGTTCTGCTTCCAGTTAATAGTGATATAAAGCATCCAATAAATAAGACAATATATAATAAATAATTATTTTTCTCTTTAGCAACTATATTATTTGCAATAATATAAATTATGATATAAATTCCCGAAAAATTAAATATATTTAACACATTAATAATTCCTTTAAAAGCAATAGTTTGTATTTTATTCATTTCATAGAAAATACCTATCATTTTTAATAAAGAGCCTGAGTAATTTAATGCATTTTTTATATAATTTATTTCTAAAAAAAATAAAATCAGTTCAAACAATAAATAGGTCAATAATTTCATAGAAGAAACTTTTATTTTCACGATTTTTTTCTTAGGTACATCATTAACATTATTATTATTTTTTAAATTTAATAAAGAAATTATACCACAACCTAACATAAATGACAGTAAACCACCAAATACTACATATAGTAACTTATAATCTCTAAACTCCCATATTGCATTATTATAACAACAACATAATGTAGCAAGAAAAAATGGAAAACATAATAAAAATGATGGAGATAATAAATCTTTTTTAAAAATAAATAGGCTTAAAAACACTAGAAATAAAATCATAATTAGCATTTGAATTATCATGTAGTTTCCTCCTTAATTAGAAATTTTTCTTAATAATTTATAAATTCCTTTATAAGAAATATTTACTCTTAACAATGACTTTAAAAAGCCAATTTTCCATTGTGAATCAAATAAGTCCTTTTTTAATTTTTCTATATTAAATAAATATTTTATTAAAGAGTCAGACTTTGCTAAATATACAGTTGTTCCGTTATTAAAGAATCTAAAATTTCCAAATAATTTAATATCATCTTTACTAGGATTAACACCTGTTTCATAAATATATTTAAAACAAACATCTTTATTTATATCTATTATCTCACTAAGAAGACTATTATTAAAATCTAATACAAATGCTAATGCCCCATTATGAATCTTTTCTACACTCCTAGCTTCAAAAGATAATTTACCATTTTCGATATATTCATATGGATATCTTAAAGCCATTGTCTTTTTATTCTTTGTATAATACTTTTTTACAGAACCATCTTGCTCTAGAAATAACGTTTCAAATAAACCAACAAATGGTCTTTCTAATTCCTCAGATTTTTCATTAAGACAATCAAACAAATAGGCTTTAGCCTTTAAATTGTTTTTTTCAAGATTATCCTTTGACTTTAAGGTTAATCCAAAATAATAACCTACTATATCGTTTTTTATATCAAATTTATTTAAAGTTTTAGTTAAATATTTTTGCATTGAGCCACCCCACGGAGGTATCGGTTAAATCCAAAAATAGAAGAAATGGCTATTTTGGTAAGTAAATACAAGAGTTTAAGGTACTTG
>CANQWY010000053.1 GCA_947627675.1 uncultured Bacilli bacterium | reverse complement strand
AACTATTGTTAGTATTAGGGGTATTACTAACAATATATCTTTTCTTTTTTTCATTTTCTTTCTCCTTCTATTTTATATCTAAATATTATCACTTATTCTGTTTTTATTCAACTAAAAAATAGTGTTTCAATCACTATTTCAATATCAACTATAAATTTTTAGCTTTTCCTTTTGAGTTATTTAACTGTAAATCATTTCTAATACCTGTCTCTACTTTGACCCTTTGAACGGCAGTTAAAGCTGCAACCAAACAAATAGTAAAACTACCTCCATAACTCATGAAAGGAAGAGGAACCCCAGTCATTGGCATTAATCCTAATATTCCAAGTAAATTAACAAATATATGTAAAATTATATATAATGCAACGCCATAACAAATACTGCATCCCCTATTGGTATAACTATTTCTTCCTATAACTAAAATTCTATATAAAACAAAAATATACAACAATATTATAAAAATACCAAAAACAGCACCAAGCTCTTCAATCATTATAGTAAATATAAAATCAGTATATGGTTCAGGTAAATATAAATATTTTTGAGTACTATTTCCGAGTCCCTTTCCCCATAAGCCACCATTATTAATCGCAATATATCCATTACAAACCTGATTTCCATCATCCAACAATCTATCACAAGGTCGCAAAAAATTAAATCTTTCCAATTGTCTTTCTAAAATTAAGCTTTTACCACTAATTAAAACTATAAATCCTACCACAAATATTGCTCCAACTATAATAGCAACAATCTTTGCTTTCATTATTTTAGGGATTGGTTGACTAAAAAACATTAAGCCAATCAAAACAACATATATTATAGTAGTTCCCAAATCAGGTTGAACAAATATAAGAAAAGCAATTATTCCACATACAACTAAAGGAAATAAAACTGTCCACCAAGACGACAATTTCTTCTTATTATCTTCATAGTAATTAGAAAGCCAAATAATAGATATTATCTTAGCGAATTCACTCGGCTGAAAACTAAAAAAGCCTAATTCAAACCAACTAGTTGCTTGATTTTTGGTCTTCCCAACTATTAGTAATGCTACTAAACTAGATAGAATTGCAATTAATAAAAGCCACGATATTATACCATAAAATTTAGTATTGAATCTAATCATAACAAGAAAAATTATAAAACCTAAAATTAGGAATATTCCTTGCTTAATAAAATAATTATATGGACTGGCAGCATATTTCATATAAGCTGTAACATTAGAAGCTGAAAAAACCATAACAAGTCCAACTACAAAAAGAAGACAAGTAACTATAAACAATGATTTATCTATATATTTAAAAATTTTATTCATAGCGCCTCCTATTTTACTAAATTAATAATAACATAAATATAACAAATTTTACACTACTATTTTAAAATTAAAATCACACTATACAATTTTTTGAATATCCTATAATAGATATAGTAAAGGAGGAAATGTTATGTATTATTACGGTAGTGGAAGTTGTGGTTGTTCAGGAATGAACTATCAAACTCCTAGCTATTATCCTGTAGGTGGATATGGATATAGCAATAACAATAACAATTCTACTTATGCAATAATATTAGTACTATTTATCTTACTAGTAATAGTAATTGGAACAAGATTCGTAGCCTAATTTAAAGAGCGTCATGCTCTTTTTATTTACAAATTATATGTATTTATGTTATAATACACATGTCGTAGGGGTGATTATATGCTTAAAACTAAGGAAATATTAGATGAAAAGGATAAAAGACTTCACCAAAAATCAAAAGAAGTAATATTCCCATTAACAGATGAAGATAAGAAAGTTATAAATGATGCTATTGAATATTTAACTAATAGTCAAATTGAAGAATTAGCAGAAAAATATGATTTAAGACCTGGTATGGGACTAGCAGCACCACAGGTTGGAATATTAAAAAGATATTTTGTTGTTGTTCATGAATATGAACCTGGTAAATTTAAAAATTATGTATTAATAAATCCTAAAATTATTAGTAATTCGATTGAAAAAATATATGTTGATTCGGGAGAAGGTTGTTTAAGCGTAAATCGAGATGTAGAAGGAATTGTACCTAGATATGCAAGAGTAACAATTGAAGCTAGGGATATAAATGGAAATAAAATAACAGTTCGTGGTAGAGAAGAATTAGCAATTGCTTTTCAACATGAGATTGATCATTTGGATGGTATCATTTTTACAGACAGAATAGATAAAAAAGATCCATATAAAGATATGGATAATATGAGAGCAATATAAGCTCTTTTTATTTTATAAAGTATCAATATGTTCATTTAATTTTACGCTAACGAGTTTTGAGACTCCAGACTCTTGCATCGTAATGCCATAAAGAGTATCAGCATACTCCATTGTTTTTTTCTTATGTGTAATAATTAAGAATTGAGTTTTATTTCTGTAATTACTAAGATATTTACCAAATGTCTCAACATTGGCCTCATCAAGTGCTGCTTCAACTTCATCAAATAAACAAAATGGAACTTTTTTTATATTTAAAATAGCAAATAAAAGACTTATCGCTGTTAGTGTTTTTTCTCCTCCAGATAAAAGAGAAATTGAAGAAAGTTTTTTTCCTGGTGGAGAAGCAATAATATCTATTCCTGTTGTTAACATATTATCAGGATCACTAAGTTCAAGATGAGCTTGCCCTCCTCCAAATAATTCTTTAAAAACTTGAGAAAATTCTTGATTAACAGCTTTATACGTTTTAGTAAATTCTTCCTCTATTACTTCATCCATTTCTTTCATGATTTCTAATAAAGAATTTTCTGCTATTAATAAATCATCTTTTTGACTACATAAAAATTCATACCTAGTATTTACTCTTTCAAATTCATCTATACTATTTAAATTTACCATTCCTATATTTTTAATATTATTTTTATAAAATTCAACTTTTTCTCTTGCTTCAGTTACTTCTATTTCTAATTTATAATCTTTAAAAGCTAAATCAAAAGTGAGAGAATACTCCTCATTTAATCTTAAAAGTAAATTATCTAGTTTAGTATCAATTTTACTTACATTAATAGTATTATTACTCTTTTCTTTCTCAAGATTTCTAATCTCACTATTTTTAAGTTTATAAGTTGCACTTAAAGAATCAATTTTTTCTTTTAAATTAGAGATTTCATCATTTAATTTATTTATATTTTCTATAACTTGTTCCTTTTCATTATTTTTTAAATAATATAAGTTTAGCAACTCTTCTTCCTTGGTATCAACTGTATTATCAACTAATTGTTTAAGAGAATTAACTTCTTTTTCCATATTATCATACATACTATTCAGTTCATTATTTTTATCATTTTTTATTTTTAAATCTTCTTTTAAACTATTAATTTGTACTGATAAATTAAAATATTTATCATTATACTCTTCTATTTTTTTATTTAATATTTCTATTTCTCTTTGAATTTCACTTTGCTCATGTCTTTTATTATTTTCATTTTCTATTAGGAAATGTAGTTCTTGTTTTAGAGTAATAGCACTTTTTAAGTTTGAGTTATTGCTTCCTCCAGTTAAACTTCCACCAATATTTACTACATCACCATCTAATGTCACAATTTTATATCGCATATTAATTTTTTTACTAAGTATAGTTGCACTATCAATATCTGGACTGAGTAAGACTTGGCCTAACTGATTTTTTATAATTTTATCATATTTAGAATTATAACTAACAACATCACTTAAAACTGCAATAAAAGAATTATCGTTTTTAATGGCTGAAAGAATAGAGTTGTCAATATATCGTTCTTTAATTATATCAAGTGGAAAAAAAGTGGCTCTTCCTAAATGCTGTTTTTTTAAAAATTCAATTGCTCTTTTGCTATCTTCTTCTTTATCAGTTATTATAAAATTTTTACTACTAGAAATTGCAATATCTAAAGCTTTTGAAAATTTGTCATCAACTTCTATAATATTACCTATTATATTGCATATACCATTTAAACTTTTCTCATTCAATACTTTTTTTACTGCATTAGGGATAAATGATAAGTTTTCAAGTTCATTATTTATAGAATCCTTCTCATATTTTATTCTTAATAAATCTTGATCAAGATATGAATAATTTTGGAGCAATCTATTTTTCTTTTGAGTTATATTTTTCCTCTCATTATCTATATTCAGCAATTCATCATTTTTACTATTAATATATGTTTCAGCATTTGAAATTAAAAGTTTATTTTTATTTATATCAGATTTTAACTTAATAAATTCTTCCAACAAATTTCTATATTCTTTTTCACTATTATCCTTTGTTACAATATTTTTACTTTTCTCTTTTAAAATAAGTCGTTCACTATTTATTTTTTCTACTTCCTCAACTAATTTTAATAATTTATTATTCTCATTATTAAGATCATTTTGCAATTTATCAAGATTTTTATTATCTTCAATTAATAGTACATCACTATTATTAGATTCTGTATTTATTTCTAGTAATTTATTATCTATCTTTATTAATTGTTCTTCAATTATTTTTTTTTCTTCATTTAAATTATAAATATCATATGCCAATAAGGAAATTTCTATATTTTTTAGATTATTTTTATTTTCTAAATACTCTTTGGCTTTTATACTTTGTTCTCTTAATGGTTCAACTTGTATTTCAAGTTCATGTATTATATCGTTTATTCTGCCTAAATTATCATGTGTTTTTTCAAGTCTTTTTACTGCTTCTTCTTTTCTTTTTTTATATTTTGTGATTTCAGCAACTTCTTCTATAATTAATCTTTTATCACTAGCTGAATTTGAAAGAATTTTATCAACTTCTCCTTGACTTATAATATTAAAAGATTCTTTACCAATACCAGTATCTAAAAATAAATTAACTATATCTTTAAGTCTACATCTTTCTTTATTAATAAAATATTCATTTTCACCATTCCTGTATACTTTTCTTTTTATCGATATTTCACTAAAATTAAAATTTAAATAATGATCTGTATTATCAAATATTAATTCTACACTAGCAAAATTCAAAGGATTTCTAGACTTACTTCCCGAAAAAATAACATCATTCATAGTTCCATCTCCGCGAAGAGATTTTACAGATTGTTCTCCTAAAACCCATCTAACAGCATCAACAACGTTGCTTTTTCCAGAGCCATTTGGACCAACAATGCAAGTTATTTTATTATCTAATTTAATATTAATCTTATCTGCAAAACTTTTAAAACCTATTGCCTCTATTTCCTTTAAATACATCATATCACCTTTTGTCCTAGTACAATTATACTATAAATTAAGTTTTAGTGTAAATATTAAAATAATTTATTAAAAAAAGATGTTAACACTACTCTTTTTTAGATTATTAACATCTTTTATAATATATAAATATATTTCGAAAAAATTACTCTTCAACACAAATTGCATCAAGTGTGTAACTTGCAGATCCTAATGTTAATGGACCAGTTTTAACAGCAGTAATTTTAGTACCTGGTTCAGCATTACCAGATTTAACAACTGATCTTCTTAAATTATTTTCTACTATATAGTCGTCGACTCCATTATTACCGGCATCAACTCCTATAAAATAATAATCAAATTTATCAGTTTTAGTAGCATCTGTTTCAGTATTTGCTATTATAACGTAGCCATCTTTATAGTTTTGACCAAACGAACTAGTAGTACCACCTCTTTCTAAGGTAATTCCTGTAATTTGAACTGCTACATATTTTCCAGGAGCAGGAGTTTGACAAGGTGAACCAACACCACCCTGTTGATTTTGTCCTTCTACGAATAATTCTCCACCAATTATATTTGTTCTAACGGCATCAATAAACTTTTTTGCATTTGTGGCATAAGTATCTCTCCTAGATCTTGTAATTGCTTGAGTTACTGCTGGAAGGGCTGTCATCAAAAGTACTGCCATAATTATAATAACTGCAAGTAATTCAATTAAAGTAAATCCTTTTCTATTTTTTTTAATATTATTATCCATACTATCCTATCTCCTTATCCTATTAATATAATTTTATTATTATTATTAAAAAACGTCAATTGTTTTTTTTAAATTTATAACAATATTAACAACTTCTATTAGTACTTGTTTGAAAAATAGTACTAGATAGACTATCAAAAGTATCTGTAACATAAAGTATCTTAGCATTATCTTTATATAATAATGAACTCTCTGTATATTTCAAGCCTCTATAATATGTTTTGTTATTAACTTTGAATTCCTCAACTAGCTGTACTACATAATCATAAGTTTTTTTAGAACTATTATACTTTATTGTAACATAACTATAATTACCACTTGAAAAATCGTATTTTCCATTATTTGGAGTATTATTAAGCTCAGAAATATCAAGTTCTGTTATTTTATATTTCTTGCAAATTGTTGAATCAGGCTTAGCATTAGTATCACCACCAAATTTATATTTTGCAAGTATTACCATTTTTCTAGCATCATTTATATAAGAAGTTCTTTTATTCTTATCAACAATACTATTAACATTAGGAAGTGAAATTACCATTAATAATCCCATAACAACAATAGTCGCTAATAATTCAATTAAAGTAAACCCTTTTACATTCATAAATACTCCTTACTTTTTCATTATACATCTTTTACTATAATAATTAAACTTTTTTTACATAATATTTACATAATTTACATTTTTAATTAATTATTTTTTCGACATTTTCAATTTCTTTTAAAGTATTTTCTGTATAATAATTTTTATTAAACAAATTATCATATCTAAACAATGAAAAGCCATTATATTTATTAGTATTTCTAGCGAGAATTATTTGTCTTTTAATAATATCACTATTTTCAATCCATTCATTTTGACCTTCTTTGGCATAATTATCTATTTTTCCAATTTTATAGAAAGCCAAAGCATAATATAACTTAATACTTTTATTAGTAACCATATCATTCCAATCATTCATAGTTTCAAAATAAGGCTTAGTAGTATTGTAAAAACCATAATATAATTGAGGCATTAAAAAATCAACGTAACCTTTACTACTTGCCCATGTTTTTACATCGGCATAATTTTTTTGATAATTATTTTGTATATTACCATCAGGAGATATTCCAAATAAAATATTTTTATTTATCTTTTTTATCTCTTTATAGACTTTTGAAATTAAATTATTAATTATTTTTAAGTTATATTCACTCTTAGTAATATATTCGTTATTTTTTATATAATCTTCATAATAATTAGTATCAATATCATTACTTGGATAAAAATAATCATCAAACAATATCCCTTTAAAATTATATTTTTTTGTTAATTCTAAAACCCCATCAATAATATGAGAAATTGTATAACTAGAAGATGGATTATAGTAATAAATATCATCTATTTTTTTTACTGTATCAGTTTCTTTATATTTATAAGCATAACTTTTTGGATTTATTTCTTCATTTTTCCTAGTTATTCTAAATGGATTAATCCATAAATATAAATCTAATTTATTTTCTCTAGTCTTTTTTTCAAAATAATCAACAACATCATAGTAACTACCATCTTTTAAAATTATATTTTCACTAACAGGGAAATTACTACTTTCATATATAGCATCATCAAAGCTTCTTACCTGTAAAATAATTGTATTAAATTTTTTGGATTTTAATTTTTTAATAATATTATTAATATTTTCAATAGATTCATCTTTAGTTTTATTATGTATATATGTATTTAATTCTATATAAGATATGAACACTGCTCTCATTTCTTCTTTTTTATTTGTAATTACTAATTTAGTACTATTATCTAAATTATTCAGTTTAAAAAAAATAGCTATAGAAAGTAATAAAAGTATAAATAAGATTTTTTTCATATATTCACCATTTCAAATATAAACTATTAATTATAAAAATTTTGTCTATTTTATATCATTATTTTTAATAATAAATAATTTTTCATCATGATAAAAAGCATAAAAAACTTCTTCTTTTGTAAGTTTCTCTTTTTTCAAAAATTCTTCAATCCAACAAGTATTTTTGTCTATCTCTTGAAGAGTTTCTTTTTGAATCTTTCCGTCTAAAATAATAGGTAGAGGAAAGCTTCCAAAATTAGTACCTTTTTTAGTAAAAACCGATAAATTTCCGTTAGTCTCAAGAACTGCGTAACTAACTTCTTCTATTGATTTTATTCCTTTACTTCTAAGCTCAGTTAGTAAATCGCCAATATTATATCGCTGTTTTATCATTTCCTTAAAATTGATTTTTCCTCTATTAATAATAACAGATGGATTGCCTTCAAAAATATCCCTAATTTTAGTATTTCTAAGAATAAGTCTTGATGATATTATTTCAATTAATGCTATTACTATTATTGGTATTACCGATATTAATATATTACTATCATAGTTATCTATCGACATAGCTGCTAATTCAGATAATAGAAATGAAACTATTAAGTCCATAATACTAAGCTCACCAATTTCACGTTTTCCCATAAGTCTATATACAAAACTTATTAAAATATAGTAAAATATAACTCTGCTTAAAACACTTATATATTCCATAAATATCACCTATTATTATTTTGAGTAAATGTATATTTTTTTATTCATAAACATATATTTTTGTAAGAGGTGAATTATGAGTACTTTAAAAAATTTAGGCAAACAGTTATTAAGAATATTAATTTATTTTTTAATATATTCTCTTGTCTTAACAATATTTTATCATTTTAATATTATTGATCAGAAAATTACTAGTTATCTAAGATTTATTGGTTTCATTATAATTCTGTTTTTTAACAGTAATAATCTGAGTAGAAAAATAAATAAAAATGATGTATTAAATGGCTTAATTTTAGGTGGTAGTATAATTTTAATATTTATAATACTAACTCTTATACTAGGATATAAAATAAACATAAAATCATTAATATATTATTTATTGATATTAGGTGTATCTATTTTAGGTAGTTCTAGAAAAAAGAAGAAAAAAAATCTTAAATATTAAAAGATTTTTTTATTTTATATTATTTTAAAACTGTAGATATGTCTATACTGATAAAATTTAAAAAGAGCTTAGCTCTCCTTAATTTAATCTTAATCTTGACCTGTACCATAGACGTTAACTTTAACACTATATGTCCTAGAGGTTCCATCTAGTGGATAGTCTTTATCAACCCACATTTTTAAACGATAATTTTTATTAAAAGTTTGTTCAGCTCCGGTGCCACTTTTATTATTAAATGTTTCTGAAACAAGTTCCATTGTATCTGCCTCTGCTCCATATTTTGGATCAGAAGTTATTGCAAATGCTGTTGGGGCTTTTACTTGAGTATAACTATCTCCATCGGTCTTTTCTTCTAAATACAATCTTATATATTCATCATTTATTGTACAATTATCACCTTTTTTTGCAACTACTACATAGTTAATAGCAGTTTTCCCTTTGATAGTAGCAGAAACAGTGAAATCAAAAACGTTATTTTCTCCTGTTAGAGCTTTACCAGAAGTATCATCCATAGGAATAGCATTATCTATGCTAATACCATTCTTCCCTTCTGTATAAGTCATTGTAATAGTACCAGTAGAAATAGTATTCTCTCTTTCACCAGCTTGAGTATAAGTAAAAGCAGCGAATGAAATACCTACAACAGCAACAATCAAAATTGCTACTCCAAGTACTGATAATAATACTTGTTTTGATGTATTATTATTTTCTCTTTTATTATATAAAGAAAAAACAGTGAATTTAATCACCATTCTTTATTAACTTGTTACATCTTGATATACAATTGTAGATGTTCCATCAAAATAATTTAAGTATTTATCTAAATATTCTTTAGATGGCTCATTTCCACTTCCAAATACTTCTGTTAAATCAATAAACATTATGTCATCAAAATATATTGTAATAGGACTCCTTGAATAACATAAACGAAAATTATATTCAGCTGATAAATTAGACAAAGATCTAAAACTCTTTTTATTCCAATTACCAACTTCCGAATTTTTTAATATTACATTTCCTAATTCTGGTAGACTGCTGCCATCTTGTTTTTCATAACTAAATAAATCAAATTGTCCATTTAAATCATCAGTCGTATCAGGAAAATAAACATATTCAACTGCATAATAAATATGTTTCTCTGTTAATAACTGTTTTTGTAAAATAGGTCTATCAGCAGTATTATTATCAGAAACTAAAAATTTAACAGAATAACTTCCAGAATGACTAAATTCGTTACTTACTCCGTTTAAAGCTGAACCACTCCAATTTTTAATTGTACCACTTTCAAATGAACTATCTTCTATTTTATTCTCTATATCGTATTCTTTTCCTATGTTTACTTCCTCTTTATTTGATATATCTCCTGCTAAACCATTTACTCCTATTGCTCTAAAATATACATATTGTGTTCCTTTTTCTGATATTGTTATGCTTTTGTTATCGGTTCCTATATCTTTCCAAGTTCCTCCTGTTAGTTGGTCTTTATCTTTTGTTAGATAATATTGGTATTTAGATATACCACTT
>CANQWY010000052.1 GCA_947627675.1 uncultured Bacilli bacterium | reverse complement strand
GGCTACCAAATAAGTGGAGCATCAACACCAAGCATTAATACACCCGGAGCCTTTGATATCAAATTTGTAAAAACAAGCACAACCGAAATGGGCAGTGGAAAATACACAGGAACAACGCCAACAGGATATTTTACCCCTTCATCATTTTGTTGGGGCAACAGTTGTGATGTAGAGTCAACAAGAAGTAATGCAGGAAATATAGAGTTACCTGGAATCTGGATAAGTAAATTTGAGTTAACTGAAGATATGAACAATATAACTTCTATTCCTAATAAGATAAGTATAAAAGGTCAAAAAAATAAAGTTTACTTTGATGCAATAAAAAATCAAATAAACAGTACTAATGGTTCAAATAATTATGGTTTAAGTGGAGATTATGATACACATATGATAAAGAACACAGAATGGGGAGCTTTTGCCTATTTAAGCCAAAGTAAATATGGCAAATATGATAATTCAAATTATACAGGAACAAATAAAGAGATTTACATAAACAATTATAGTGGTTATCAAACGGGTTGTAGCAAAGGAGCACCAGGAACAGGCGCAAATAATACTGACATTTCATCTACATGTATACATAAATATGATGAAGATTTACTAGGAACTGGAGCTAGCACGACTGGAACAATATATGGAATATATGATACAGTGGGAGGGGCTTTTGAGAAAACAATGGGCAATTTCAATGGTATTGTATCTCAATCAGGATTCACTACTATGCCAGAAGCAAAATACTATAATAAATATACAACTACAGTTAGTATAAAAGGAGATGCAATAAATGCAGATGGAACAGCTGGCTTTTATGGTGATTATCAAACATTTGCAAATTCTTCCTGTCCTTGGACCTATCATAGTACTAGCTATGAACGCGGTGTTTTCGCGGGGGTCTTTAGTTTTACCTGCGGCGATGGGGGTCCTTACACTAATAATAGTGCACGCCTTGCTATTTCTACGTGGTAGATATAGAGGATAATAAAAAAGAAAATAATAATACATCAAAACAAGTATTATTATCAGTACTTGGAGTAGCAATTTTGATTGTTGCTGTTGTAGGTATTTCATTCGCTGCTTTTACTTATACTCAAGCTGGTGAAAGAGAGAATACTATTTCTACTGGTACTGTTACTATGGCTTATAATGAGCCAGATAACGGTATTACGATAGAAAATGCTATTCCGATGCCTGAGGGCCAAGGTAAAGTTTTAACTGGTGAAAATAATTTATTTGATTTTACTGTTACTGCCACCATCAAAGGTAAAACTGCTATTGACTATGAAGTAGTTGCTGTAAAACAAACAGTAGAAAATCCTATACCAGATGAAGATATTAGATTGTATTTAGAAGCAAAAACAGATCAAAATGATTATACTGAAGTATCTGGACCAAAGCCATTTACAGCAGATGAACCTGAAAAATATGAAGCAGAAGGTGAAACAATGCAACTTGATTCAGGAACATTTTCTAATAAAGATGGCAGTGATGAAACAAAGAATTTTAGTAAATCTTATCGCTTAAGAATGTGGGTTGATAGTGCATATAATTTAACTGGTACTTCTCAAACATATAAAGTTACTGTTAACGTCTATGGTAAAGGTCAAGATTAAGGAGATTATAATCTCTTTTTTTTATAAAAATTAAATATAAAAAACAAATAATACTTCTAATAATAATATTAGGAGGTGATAAAAGTAATCAAAAATAATTATTTATAATATTTAGAAAGGAGGATTTTATATAGAAAAATTTGAAAAACATTACAATACTTGTATGTATACAGAAGAAGAACTAAGAGAAAGATTAAAAAATAAAGATAATAGACTAATTCTTAATAAAATTATATCTAAACTTTGCAGTTTAGATATAGCGGATTTTGAATTAATTGCTGAAAATAAAAAAAATATAGAAGACTTTAAATTAGAAGAAAATGACATAATAAATAAAAAAGATAATGAATAATAGAAAATTAAAAGTAAATAATAATATTGATATATTTTATAAATGTTAGATGCTAAAAAATAAAAAAATGTCAAAATAAGTAAAAAAAAGTTTGTTTTTTTACTTTTATAGTTTATAATAATATATAAGATAGAGAGGTTGGTAAGTATGTTTATTATGTATACTTTATGTAATGGTAATCTAGTAAGTGTTTCTCCAGTATATTTAATTGCAATTTTAATAGTTTTTTTATCATTTATTACGGGATTAATTATTACTGTTTTTGAATATTTTAATAATAATGATAATAGTAATAAAAAAAATACTAAAAATAATGATACTGAAAGAAAAAAGGAAAAAACAGAAATTAAAATTACTTATATGGAATAGGAGAGAAAATTATGAACTTAATAAAAAAAATTATTTTATTACCATATAATATATTTAAAGTATTTTGGAAAGGTTTTTATTTTTTAGTATCAAAAACAACATTAGGATTTTATTCTTATTTTTTATGGTTTTTTCAACTATTTAAGGTATTTTTTAGTAAAAGTAAAATTCTTAATTCTATAATAAATCATTTTGAAAAAAGAAAAAGACAACCAGAAGCATTTTTATTTACTATTTTTTGCATTGTAACGGTGCTATCGATATATAATTTTTTAGTTAATAATGTTAGTTTTACTAGAACTTTTATAAAAAATGATAAACAAGTTGTTGAAAATAACGATAGTAATGATATAGTCGCAACTGGAGGAGATTTGTATAAAGAATTTGAAAATTATTCTTTATCAAAAATTAATATAAATAATTTGAAAAATACAAATAGTGATACAGTTGCTTGGCTTATTGTAAATAATACAAATATTAATTATCCAATTGTTAAAACTAATGATAATATATATTATTTGGATCATTATTTTGATAAAAGTATAAATGAACATGGTTGGGTATTTATGGATTATAGAAATAATTATAGTGATCTTTCAACTAATACAATTATATATGGAAAAGAACTTGATAATAAGGAATCTTTTGGCAATATATCATATTTGTATAGTGATGACTACTTTATTAATTCAAATAAAAGTATAATGTTAATTACTGATAAAATGACTTACAATTATAAAGTATTTTCTATTTATACTACTAACGATATATCACATATTCAACCTGAGTATAACAATTACTATGAGTATTTAAATTTTTTAAATCTTATCAAAAATGCTAGTGTCAGAAATTTTGAAGATGTTGTAGGTATTAACGATAAAATATTAACATTAGTAACAATAGGAAGTAATAATGAAGCAAAAGTTATACATGCTAAACTTATTTTATAAATAGAAAAAAGTGTATTATTCATCATTTTGAAAATACACTTTTTTTATATTCCCGTTAAATCAAATTCAGGTATAAAACTTTCACTAGCAGTTTCACCTTCTTGGACAAAAGCATTATTGATATTTAAAGAGCAAGCATACTCTATTAAATTTTTATATGTATTATCATTTATTTTACAATTTAGTTCTTTTATATGTTCAACTTGTTTTATAGGAGTGTATTGATTCATTATACTTATAAATACTTTGTCATTATAAGTATCTTTGATATATTTAATAATTTTTTTAGAATCTTCTTCTTTATTTGGTAATACTAAATGTCTTACAATTACTCCTTTTTTCATAATACCATTTTTATCAAATTTAGGTTTTCCTACTTGATTATACATTTCTTTAATAGCTTTAGTAGCAATTTCAAAGTAATTGAAAGCTTTAGAATAACGCATTGCAATAAAATCATCATAATATTTTAAATCAGGTAGATATATATCTATTAAACCATCTAATAATTTTAAACTTTCTATTTTTTCATAACTACTAGTATTATAAACAATAGGGATTTTTAATCCATTTTTTTTAGCTATTTTTATAGCCTCTGCAATTTGTGGAATATAATGAGTAGGTGTTACTAAATTAATATTATGAGCTTTTTTATCTTGCAGTTCTAACATCTTTGTAGCAAGTTCATTTATTGTTATTTCTTTACCGAAATTTTTAGTTGATATATTATAGTTTTGACAAAATATACATTTCATATTACAGCCCGAAAAAAATATTGCACCACTTCCATTTTGGCCTGAAATAGGAGGCTCTTCATAATAATGTAAAGCAATTCTAGCAACTTTAATTTTATTATTCATACCACAAATTCCTAATTCATTTTTGTTTCTATTAACCTTGCATTCTCTTGGACATAACATGCATTTATCTAATTCTTTCATGAAGATTTGTTCCTTTCTTTTTTATAATATAATAATTATATCAAAAAAAAGTATTTTAAATGTAATTGCTTATTAATTTTCATATTTTTTTAATGTTTAATTGCAATTATAGATTATTTGAGTTACAATCTAAATATAAAAATAGAAGGAGAAAGAAAATGGAAAAAAGAAAAGATATATTGTTAGTAATACCCCTAATACTAACAATAGTTCTAATGGGGGGGGGTTACTTACGCCAAATATAGTAAGAGTATAGAGACTAAAAAGGAAATAACAATAAAAACAGGTACAAGGTATATAGGAATATATGGAGAAAACAAAGAAAATATCGAATTAAATAAATCATATACATTTACAATAGAAAACAGAGGAGCAGAAGATGCAAGTTATAGACTATATATCGAGAATATAGAAGATGTTAATATAAGTTATAGTTATACAAAAAGTGGAATAACAACAACCGGAACGTTAGCAAATAAAACAATAGATGAAGCTAACTTAAAAGTAGGAGAAAGTGTACAAATAACAATAATATTTAATGGAAGTGGAAGTTATAAAGGCAAACTAAAAGTAGAAACAAAAGACTATATGAATGAGCCAAATGTACCAAAGTTAGTAGGAGATATGATCCCAGTAACATATAATGGAACAAACTGGGTAAAAGCAGATATAAATAAAAACAATTGGTATGATTATAATAGAGGAGTCTGGGCCAATGCCGTAACAATAAAAGATACAGCTAAGAGAACAGAATATAAAAATGCAACAGTAGGAACAACAATAGATTTAAGTTATGTAAACTTAATGTTAGTATGGATACCAAGATACTCATATACATTAAGACAATCATATGGATATCAAATAGATGGAGCATCAACCCCAAGCATTAATACACCCGGAGCCTTTGATATCAAATTTGTAGATACAAACACAACCGAAACTGGAAGTGGAAAATACACAGGAACAACGCCAAGTAATTATTATACACCATCATCATTTTGTTGGGGAAATACATGTGATACGACAAGAAGTGGGAATACAGAGTTACCCGGAATCTGGATAAGCAAATTTGATTTAACAGGAACAATAAGTGCAATAACTTCATTACCTAATCAAATAACAATAAGAAATTACAGTGCTTCGACTTTTATAAATAATATAAAGAGTCAAATAAACGGTACAACCGGATCAAGCAATTATGGTTTAAGTGGAACGAGTTATGATACTCATATGATAAAGAACACAGAATGGGGAGCAATGGCCTATTTAAGCCAAAGTAAATATGGAAAATACGGTAACTCAAATTATACAAATGCCAATAAAGAGATTTATATAAATAATTATACTGGTTTTAAGACAGGATGTAGTGGAGGAAGTCCAAATGCTAGTCAAAGTAATAGTTGTCAATATACATATGATATAGAAACAAATGGAACCGGAGCATCAACAAGCGGAACAATATATGGAATATATGATACATCAGGAGGTGCTTTTACACAGGTAGCGGGGAATTATAATGATTTATATAAGAATGGAACTGGAGTAAAAGGAGATGCAATAAATTTGGATGGAACAGCTGGCTTTTATGGTGATACCTCAAATTTTGTAACTTCATCCTATCCTTGGTTCCGACGTGGTGGAGGCTACGATGCTACTTCAGCATCGGGTATCTTTCATTTTTCTATGTATACTGGATCTGGAACAAGCTTTACTTGCACACGATTTGCAATTTCTACATGGTAGGCTCTCTTTGATATGAAAAATAGAGATATCAAGGATTAAAATAAAACTTAATATTGTTTAAAGATGAAAAAAGAAAAGAGATAATAATAAAAATAAGACGACATATATAAGAATATACGAAGAAAATAGAGAAACAGAAAATTCTGGATATTATTTATACTTAGATGATATAAATAAAAGTGATTTATTAAAGATAACATATACATAGAAAAAGGAGCAACAACAAATGATAACTTAGGCGCTGTTACAACCAATAGGCAAATAGATTATGAAAATTTAAAAGTAGAAGTCATTTAACATTAACTTGAATTAAAAATTATAAGGGAAAAGTAAGAGTAAAAACAACATATTATATAAAACAAACGGTCCCAATAATAGCAGTCAAATATACATAATTTTATAAAATTTACACTTGATACATATCAAGATTATTTTGATAACGGAGTTGAAGTTGCTTTATCTAACAATTGCACTAATTTAATCACTATCTATAATATAGAGGTATCAATGTAGTAGTTTACATTAATGATGTATATTTTAGCTAAAAAATAAAGCCTTTTCATTGACTAAAACTTTAAGTAGTATATATAATTATTATTGATGAGGTGGCTTATGAATTTAGCATATTATAAAAGATTACAAAGAAAAGAATTTATTAAAAATATTATATTTATTATATTTATATTATTATTTGCAACTATATCTACATACTATATTTATAATAAATTTGTTGATACAAGAGATGAAATACTTAGATCAGAATCTTTATCTGTTAGTTTTCATGATGAAAATGGCAATCGTTTTTCTATAACAAAGTTCAATCCAGTAAGTGATAATGTTGGATTATCTTCAAAAGCATATAAATTTACAATAAAAAATAATACTAATACAAATGTAAAATATGTTATAAAAATAGCTGAAGATACGGATTATTTTATAAAAGATGGTTGTGGTTTAGAAAATAAGATACCATTAAATTTTATAAAAACAGGAATACACAAAAAAAATGAAATAAGCACCATTTATAATTTAGATGATTTAAATAATAATGAATTAGTTATAGATACAATAGAACCTAAAGAAGAAATTGAGTATACTATTAGATTTTGGATATCAGCAGATTCATTAATGATGGATAATAATTTACATTATCATGGTTTAATACAAGTAGAAGAATATTAATAAACAAAATATAAATATCTTTACTTTCAAATTAAATATTTGTATAATTTAATTAGAAAAGGGTGATATGATGAAAGAAATGGATAATAAAAAGAAGATTGCAGTGATGTCAATATTAATATTAGTGTTAGTTGCAATAACAGTAGTAAGTTATGCTGCTGCAACATATGCTAAAAAAGGTTCTGTAAAAAATACTATAACAACTGGAACTTTAGTTTTAGAATTAGATGATGAAAAAGAATTGGAATTAACAGATTCAATTCCAACAACTGATACTAGCGGGATATCAAAAGAAGCCTATACTTTTACTGTTAATAATACTGGTACAGAAGCTGCTAGATATAGAGTTAGTATTGTAGATGATGAAGAAGCATATACTAGTGATGGTTGTTCAGACAAGAAAATTCCATGGGAAGATATTAGATTTTCTGTAACCAAAAATGACGAAGTTACTCAAACGAAAAATCTAAAAGAAAGTGATGGAGTGATAGATGAAGCTATTTTAAATAGTGGAGAAGAAAAAAATAATTATAAAATAAGAGTTTGGATAGACTCTGCTGCAGGAAATGATGTTGCAAATCATCATTTTCATGCTAAAGTTAAAATAGAGGCAATTCTAGGAAATAGAACAGACTATGAAACAGGAGCCTAATTGATAAAATCTCTTAGACTTCTTTTTTTCTTTTTATTTTCATAAAATTACTTAGGAGGAAAAATATGCGAGTAATAATAGTAGCAGGGGGAACAGGTGGACATATTTATCCCGCACTTGCAATTATAAATAAAATTAAAAATATGGAACCTAATAGTGAATTCTTATATATAGGAACAACAGATAGAATGGAACATGAATTAATACCTAAAAAGAATATTCCATATATAGGTATCGAAATGCAAGGATTGAATAGAAAAAATATATTAAAAAATATTAGTGTATTAAATAAATATATAAATGCTAAAAGGAAAGCTAAAAAAATAATAAAAGAATTTAATCCTGATGTTGTTATAGGGGTTGGTGGCTATATAACATCTCCTGTTTTAAATGCAGCACATTCTCTTAAATATAAAACTGTAATTCATGAACAAAATTCTTATCCTGGAATATCTAATCTTAGTTTAGCTAAAAAAGTTGATAAAATCTTGGTTTCACTTCCTGATACAATAAATTACTTTCCTAAAGAAAAAACTGTGTATACTGGAAATCCTAGAAGTGAGGAAATAATTTTAATTAAGGAAGCCAAAAAAAGTGAATTGCAATTAACACCTACAAAAAAATTAGTTGTAATTGTAATGGGGTCACTTGGATCAGCGACAGTAAATGAAAAACTATTGGAATTAGTTCCTAAATTTTCAGATAAAAAATATGAGGTATTATTAGTAACAGGAGAAAATTATTATGATGACTATAAAAATATAAATGTACCAAAAAATGTAAAGATAGTTCCATTTTTAAGTAATTTAATAAATATTCTTAAAGTAGCTGATTTAATTATATCTAGAGCAGGGGCTACAACAATTGCTGAAATTACAGCAATTGGACTCCCTTCAATATTAGTTCCTTCTCCCTACGTTACCAATAATCATCAATTAAAAAATGCAAGAGAATTAGAAAAAAATGGAGCATGTTTAGTTTTGGAAGAAAAAGATTTTAATTCTGATAATATATTAAATTTAATAGACAAGATTCTAAATAATGCAGATTTTTACAAAAAAATGTCAATTGCTAGTAAAAAAATGGGAGTTACAGATAGTGCTTCTAAGGTGTATAATGAAATTATAAAATTAGTAAAGGGCGATTTTAAATGACAGATTTTTTAAAAGAAATTATAAGAAAGAATATTGGTAAAATAGAAGAGAATGTATCTTTAAAAAAATATACCACCTATAAAGTAGGAGGAATATGTAGAGCTATTGTTTATCCAAAAGATGTAGATAGACTAGTTGATCTTTTAAAAATTTTAAAAAAGTATAATATTAAATATAAAATATTGGGAAATGGTTCTAATTTACTTTTTAGTGATAAAGAATATAATGGTGTTTTGATAAAATTAACTGAATTAAATAAAGTGGAAATTATTGATAATAAGATAATGGTCGGAGCTGGTTTTTCTCTTATGCGATTATCGATGATTGCAACCCGTAATTCTCTTACTGGTCTTGAATTTGCTGCTGGTATTCCAGGGACTGTAGGAGGTGCAGTTTTTATGAATGCTGGTGCATATAAAAGTGATATGGGATATATTGTTTCATCAGCAAAAGTAATAACACCTGATATGAAGATAATAACATTGACTAATAGAGAACTTAATTTTCATTATAGAACATCTTTTTTAAAAGAAAATCCTGAATATATTTGTATTGAAGCTACTATTAAATTAAATCGTGGAAAAAAAAGCGAAATAGAAAATATTATAAGAGATCGACGTGAAAGAAGAAAAATATCTCAGCCAATAGAGTATCCATCTGCTGGTTCTGTTTTTAGAAATCCTAGTGATATTCCAGCAGGAAAGTTAATTGAAGACTTAGGTCTAAAAGGTTTAACAAAAGGTGGAGCTGAAGTTAGTAAAAAACATGCTAATTTTATAATAAATTATAAAAATGCAACTGCAGAAGATATTAGAAATCTAATTATTTATGTACATGATACCGTTTTGAAAGAATATAATATAGATTTAAAAATTGAACAAGAATTTGTTAATTGGGAGTAGATCATGGCCAAAAAAATTATAAAAAAAAGAAAGTTAAAAATAAGCAATTTTCTACTATTAATTTTAATAATACTTATAATTACTATAGGTGGTTATTTTGTTGTCACTTCTAAAATAAAAAATATTATAATAATAGGTAATCATTATATTTTGGATGAAGATGTAATAAAAACAGCAGGTATTGAAGATTATCCAAGCTTTTTTTTAACGTTTAGTTATAAGATGAAAGAAGATATTAAGAAAATTCCTTTAGTAAAAGATGTTAAAATAAAAAAAGGTTTTTTTAATAAAATTACAATTAATATAGAGGAATATGATATTCTTTTGAAAAATGGTATTTCAAATTTGTATATTTTATCAAATGGTAAAGAGATAGAATATAAAAAAAATATTAGAGTACCACGTTTGACAAATAATGTTGATGAGGAAAAATATAAGTCGCTAGTATCTAATTTAAAAGATGTAGATAAAGAAATATTAGGAAGAATTTCAGAAATTCAATATGTTCCTAATGAATATGATAAAGATAGGTTTTTATTATATATGGATGATGATAATACAGTTTATTTAACTTTAACTAAATTTGATATGATTAATTATTATAATGATGTTTTATCCCAATTAGAAGGAAGAAAAGGAATTCTTTATTTAGATAGTGGTAATCATTTTAAGATTATGCAATAGTTTACTAAAGTTAAGTTGATGACTTTAGTTTTTTTGTTAATTAAAGAAAAAAATAAGGTATTTACAAATAGCGGAAGTTAGGTGTAATATGTAAATATAAGAATAGAGCCCTATAATACGACAAA
>CANQWY010000051.1 GCA_947627675.1 uncultured Bacilli bacterium | reverse complement strand
TATTACTTATAAATGTTATTTTATGCACAAAATAGATGTATGTCAAGGGCTTTAGCTCGTTTTACCCTTGACATACACCACAAATGATACAATTTTAATACAAATAAAGAGTACAGCACTTCAACATGAAAAAAACATATGAACAATCTATACCTCTTTTTATTGAAAAAGAAAGAAAAGTTCACATGTCTAAATCAAATAAAACTATTAAAATATATAAGTAGATTCCTTTAATGTTCTTTATTCTAATTTTATAATCATTAACAACTCTTTTTTATATCAAAGAGAGCCTACCAGGCAACTAAAGCAATGCGCGAACCATGAGTAGGATAAGTAATACCAGTATAACTTTCGAATTCAAAAATGCCTGCCCCAACAGCATGAATAACGGGACTGCCACGATAAAACCAAGGATTGGAAGAATTTACAAAATATTGAAAGTCTCCATAAAAGCCGGCTGTTCCATCGGCATATATTGCATCGCCTTTTATACTAGTCGTTGTATTTGTATATTTATTATAGTATTTTGCATCTGGCATAGTACTAGCACTGAATCCTGAGCTTGCTATAATATTATTTACATTGCCCATTACTTTTTCTAAGGCTCCTCCTGAGGTATCATATATCCCATAGATGGTTCCTGTTGTACTGGCTCCGGTTCCAGATGTTTCTTCATAATACTGATGTTGACAAATATTACTTTGACTAACACTTGGACTTCCTCCACTACAGCCTGTTTGATAGCCACTATAATTATTTATGTAAATCTCTTTATTAGCCTCTATATAATTTGAGTTACCATATTTTCCATATTTACTTTGACTTAAATAGGCCATGGCTCCCCATTCCGTATTCTTTATCATATGTGTATCATAGTTATTTCCATTGAAACCATAATTTGTAGAACCACTTGTATTATTCATTTGTGTTTGTATAGCAGTAAAAAATGCTTGATTTGTCTGATTTGTTAAGCTTTTTTGATTAGGTAATGATGTTATTGCACTTATTGCTCCAGTTAACTCAAATTTGCTTATCCAGATTCCTGATAATTCTATATTTCCTGAGTTACCTCGCGTTGACTCTACATCACAAGTATTTCCCCAACAAAATGATGAGGGTGTAAAATATCCTGTTGGCGTTGTTCCTGTGTATTTTCCGCTTCCAGATTCAATTGTACTTGTCCTTATAAATTTGATATCAAACGCTCCAGGTGTTGCTTGGCTTGGTGTTGATCCTCCTTCTATTTGATATCCATATGATTGTCTTAATGTATATGAGTATCTTGGGATCCATACTAACATTAAGTTTACATCATTTATATTTATTACTGTTCCTACTGTTGCATTTTTATATTCTGTTCTCTTAGCTGTATCTTTTATCGTTACAGCATTTGCCCATATTTGTTTATCATAGTTATACCAGCTATTATTTGTATTTTCTTTGTCTGCTTTTGCCCAACTACTTCCATTCCAAACTACCGGGATCATGTCTCCTACTAACTCTGGTGCATTTGGTTCATTATTGTAATAGTCTTTTGTTTCTACTTTTAGTTTCCCTTTATAACTTCCACTTCCTGTAAATTTTATTGTTATAGTTATCTTTTCTCCTACTTTTAAATTGGCTTCATCTATTGTTTTATTTGCTAATGTCCCTGTTGTTGTTATTCCGCTTTTTGTGTAACTATAACTTATACTACTATTTTCTATACCTTCGATATATAATCTATAACTTGCGTTTTCTGACCCTCTATTTTCTATTGTGAATGTATATGTTTGTCCTAATTCTATATTTTCTTTGTTTTCTCCATATATTCCTATATATCTTGTACCTGTCTTTATTGCAATTACTTTATTACTGCTTATAGTTTTATTAAACAAAGCATATGTACCTTTTAAACTAAGTATTACTCCAAATATAAAAATACTAACTATAAATGCATATATTATTTTATTTTTAGTAATTATATTCCTTACCTTTTGAAATATTTTATTCATCATACACCTCTATTTTATTTATCTATTCTTATAACTAATTTTATCCTAATTTATAAACATTGTAAAGTAATTTTAATATACTAATTATTAAAACAAACCTAATTACTAGTATTATTTTTACATTCTTCAGCTAGTCTTTCGTAATATTTATATCTTTCTTCAGCATTTTTCTTATTCTCTTCTAAAATTTCTTTATAATCTCTGTTAATATTTTTTAAACTTCTATATCTATCTTCTCCACCAATAAAATCAGCATACTTTGAAAAATCAGCTTTAGAATCAAGGGTAAATATTTTAGTTTCAGGATTATAATGAAATATTGGGAAATATCCTGTCAAAGTAGCATTTTTTTCCTCTTCTATTGTATTGCCCATTCCTTTAATAATTCCTTGAGCTATACAAGGAGCATATGCTACTATAAGCGATGGTCCATCATAACTTTCAGCTTCTTTTAAAACTTTAATTGCTTGAGTTGGGTTTGCTCCTAAAGAAATCGTTGCTACATAAACATGTGGATATGTAAGAGCTATTTTTGCTAAATCTTTTTTAGCAATCTTTTTACCAGATGAAGCAAATTTGTGAACTGCACCACGTCTTGTTGATTTTGATGATTGACCTCCTGTATTTGAATAAACTTCAGTATCCAATACTAAAATATTAACATTTTCATAGTTAGCTAGCACATGATCAATCCCATTATAACCAATATCATAAGCCCAACCATCACCACCTACCATCCAAATAGATTTAGGTTTTATAAAACTTTTTAATTCTTTTAGGCCTTCTATTTTTGTTTTATCCACTATATCATATAATTTACTAGCAGTCTCATCATTTATATTTTCTACATAAGCATTATAAATTTTTTCTTCACTTCTTTTAACACATTTAATATTTTCTTTTATCATGCTAACAATTCTATTTTTCATTGTAATATCAGCAATTTTCATACCATATCCAAATTCAGCATTATCTTCAAATAAAGAATTAGCCCATGGAACACTATATGGCATAGATGGAACACTAGCTCCATAAATTGATGAACACCCAGTCGCATTTGCTATAACTAATTTATCTTTAAATAATTGTGTAAGTAGCTTTAAATAAGGGGTTTCTCCACAGCCAGCACATGCTCCATTGAACTCAAATTTAGGACGAACTAACTGACTTCCTTTTATAGTTGAAGTTGAAAGTGGAACTTTTTCAGTTACCTCATTAAATAAATAATCAACTTCTTCATAAAGTTTATTATCTAAAGTATGCTTTTCCACTAAGGTTAATGCTTTTTTGCCCTTTTTACCAGGACATATATTACTACATAGCCCACATCCAGTACAATCTCTTATACTAATTCCAATAGTAAATTTTAAATTTTCATCCTTTATATTAGCATCAAGTAATTTTTCTTTTAAACTATCAGGTGAATCTAATGTTTCATCTTCATTTAATAAAAAAGGACGCACAACAGCATGAGGACAAACTAAACTACATAGCCCACATTGAATACAATTTTCACTATTATATTGAGGACAAATATCAGAAATATTTCTTTTTTCATATTTAGTAGTCGCAGGTTTATTAATACCATCTGCTTCATCTAAAAAACTACTTACAGGTAAATTATCTCCTTCCATTTTACTTATTATATCAAAAGTAGTTTCATGTTTTGGCATTTCCGGTATAAAATCTACATCTGGTATCTTTACTTGTATTATATTATCCAATGCTTCATCTATAGCTTTAATATTTTTAGATGCAATATCTCCACCTTTATTTTTAAATCTTATCATAATGTTTTCCTTTATTTTACTTTCTGCAAATGAATAATCTATCAATTTACCTAATTTAAAAATTATAGTTTCTATTATTGCACTAATTTTACCACCTAAGTTATTTTGACGAGCAATATTTGAAGCATTTATAATATAAAATTTTATATTTCTTCTTTTTAATATATTTTTATCATAATTACTCATATATTTTAAGATATCATCTTTACTTTTTTCTGTATTAAGAAGAAAAGTACCATTATTTTCTATTTTATCTAAAATATGCATTTTTCTAAGATAACTTTCTTTAGTACATACTATCAAACTAGCTTTTTCAATATAATATGTTGATCTAATTGGATTTTTATCAAATCTTAAATGAGATATAGTTACTCCTCCACTTTTTTTAGAATCATATTGAAAATATCCTTGGACAAAGGCTTTAGAATAGGTTCCTGTTATTTTCATCAAATCTTTTGAAGCACTTACCATTCCATCAGATCCATATCCATATATTAAAAAATTAGTACTAGTTGCAGGTAAAATAAATTTTTTATTATAATTAATACTTAAATTGGTAATATCATCATCTATTCCTAATGTAAAATTATCATGAAAATCTTTACTATCTATAAAATCAAATAATCCTTTTATCATAGCAGGTGTTGTATTTTTGCCAGATAAACCATATCTACCACCATATACTTTTATTTTTTCACTATATTGTTTTATAACATTGCAAACATCTAAATATAATGGTTCTCCTGTTGCTCCTGCTTCTTTTGTTCTATCAAGTACAGCAATTTTTTTAACAGTTTTTGGTAATGCTTCTAAAAAATATTTTATTGAGAATGGCCTATATAAATGAACTTCTAATAAACCAACTTGTTCATTTTTATCAAGTAAATAATCAACAACTTCTTTAATACATTCACAAACTGATCCCATTGCTACTATTATTTTAGTTGCATTTTTTGAACCATAATAATTAAATGGATGATAATCTTTTCCAGTAATTTTATTAATTTCTTTCATATAAGTACTTACAATATCTGGTAACTCATTATAATATTTATTACGGGCTTCAGTTACTTGAAAATAAATATCTTCATTTTGACAAGTTCCTCTAATAGTAGGTTTCTCAACATTTAATGCTCTTTCTCTAAATTTAGCTAAGCTATCTTTATCAATTAATTTATAAACACAATCCATATCTAAAATATCTATTTTTTGAAGCTCATGACTTGTTCTAAAACCATCATTAAAATTGATAAAAGGTACTCTTCCTTTTATTGTAGATAAATAACTAACTGCTGTTAAATCCATCGCTTCTTGAACAGATGAAGAGGCTAAGATAGCAAAACCTGTTTGACGAGCAGCATATATATCTTGATGATCTCCAAATATTGATAAAGCGTGTGTAGCAATACTTCTGGCAGCTACATTAATAACACATGGTAAAAGTTCCCCTGCAATTTTATACATGTTAGGTATCATAAGTAAAAGTCCCTGACTTGCTGTATAAGTTGAAGTAATACACCCAGCTTGCAAAGATCCATGAACCATACCACTAGCACCAGCTTCACTTTCCATTTCTACTATTTTTACAGGATTTTTAAAAAAATTAAGTCTTCCTTCATTAGCCCATTTATCTGTAAACTCAGCCATTGGAGATGCTGGCGTAATTGGATAAATTCCTGCAACTTCCGTAAATTTATAAGCAACATGAGCAACTGCTTCATTTCCATCCATTATTTTCTTCATAAGTTCGTATCCTCCATAAATATACAATAATTATATAATAAATTTTATAGAAATAAAATACTTGTATTTAAATTTATAAAACTAATACTTTACTCTTTATTCTAATATATAAGGATTTTTTAAAGTACCACTTCCCTTTATAATATCACTTTTACTAATACATACTACCGGTAATATTTTATTTATATCATAAGAATTATCTCCTACAATATCACCAAATTTATTATAACGAAATGCTATATTTGAAGAATTTTTAGAAGTATTAACCAAATAATAGCCATCTAAAAAATTACTTATATTTAAATCAAAAATATTAATTAGCCCTACTTTAACACTTATTTTAGATTTATAAATATCTAGATAATTATAATTATCCATCACTTCCCCTGTTTGAAAACTACATTCTTTTAAGTATTTTTTGTAAGTTAAAGTATTATAATATTCATTATTTAAATAATAGGCAATATTGTTTTTATTTAAAGGATTAAATTTAGAATATTCACTAGTAAAATTTATTTTTTTATTTAAGACAGTATTACTTCTTAATTTTAAGATACCATTTTTATCAAAAAAAATCTGATACATATCATTTTCTAATTTTACATATCTATTTATATATTTATTATCATTATCTTCAATTATAAAGGGATTATTATAAGTACCTTGTCCCTTAACAACTTTTAAATTACTTTTTAAATCAAAGACCACCCTTATACCACTGGCAGTATTATAGCCTACATTATCTTTTACTTTTCCATTTTCTCCTTTTATTTTAACATTATTTAGATTATCTATAATAAATGAACTTTCTCCATTATTTAAATATCCTTTATCAGCACCAGAATTTTTATACATCTGATAATTTAGTATAGAAAAATATTTTTCATTATTTTTTTTTATTAAATATTTATCAATATTATTTATACTATCAAAATAAACACCAGTATTATCATTAGAAGTTTTATTAAGCCATATATTAATATTTGAATTTTCAAATTTATTATTTTTTCCATAAAAAAATACTGCTTCATTTTTATTAGATATTATTTTGATTTCTTTATTTGTAAATGATACTATTCTGTAAATTCTATTAAATATTTTTAAATAATTATTTACTTTTTCTCCTTTAAAATAATAAGTATCTTTATCTTTATAAAGACCATCATTTTTATTTACTAATATATTGTAATAAAGTATTCTCTCTTTAATTATATTTATATTATAATTATTTCTTTTTTGTAATATTAGTCCTTCATATATTAAAAATATACTAATAGAAATCATTATTATATATAGGAAGTATTTTTTCATAATAAAGTTATTTTCCTTTCAGCATATATTAGCAAAATAATTTTTTACTTTTATTAATTGTAATTATATAATAAAAAAGATACTATTTTACAATTAATAGTACCCTATATTTCAACATATTTTTTATTAATTTATTTTAATAATTTCAACTTCATATGATCCATTAGGAGATGTTACTGTTACTGTTTCTCCTACTTTATGATTTAGTAAAGCTTGAGCAATTGGAGATTCATTAGAAATTTTACTTTCGAATGGATCAGCTTCTTGACTACCAACAATTTTATATTCATCAATTTCGTCATCATCGACATATTTTATCGATACTGTACTTCCTAATCCAACTATATCTTTTGGAATATCAGTAATTATTGATACATTTTCAAGCATTTTTTCAATAGTAGTAATTCTGGCTTCTATTTGAGCTTGTTCATCTTTAGCAGCATCATAATCAGCATTTTCAGATAAATCTCCTAAGCTTCTTGCTTCTTTTATAGAAATTATATTTTCTGGTCTTTTAACATTTATTAAATCATCAAGTTCTTTTTTTAAATCATTTAATCCTTCTTGTGTTAGATAAACGACATTTTTGTTTTTCATTTTATTTTCACCTCAATTAAATTTTTATACTGTGTAATCACCTAACATTGCTTAATTATACTACATTTAACTAAAAAAAGCAATATCATTGACACAATTAATCATTATTATAATCAAAAATTTTAGAGACTTTTTTGATTTCATTTAATAAAAATTCATCTGTCATTCCTGCAATAAAATCTAATACTTTTCTCTTATTATTTGTATTTTTCATATATAAATCACATTGAGTATTTAAAAATATTTTATAAATAATATTTTCAGTATTGGCTTTCTCTACTTCTTGTAAATAATATTTATATAACATATTCATTCCATTTTTATAATATTCCTTTTCTTTATCAGTTAATGATAAACTATATATTTTTTGATAATTAAATTTTTTTAAGTTTTTGATTGCCTTAAAAATATTATCACTAAGCTTTATATAAGGTTTATTCATACTTTCTTTAACAATATCTGTTGTTATAGTATTAATTATTTCACGGTTACTACTTCCAATTACATTAACTATTTCTTTAGGTAAATCTTTTCTTTTAAATAACCCTAAATTGATTGCATCTTCTATATCTCTACCTAAATAGGCTATAATATCAGAGATTCTTACAACACATCCCTCTAATGTCATTGGAGCATAATTTTTAGTTTTATCTAAATCTTTATAACTTTCATTAAATTCTCTTAAAAACTCATTAATATCCTTTTTCATTGGTTTATATATAGAACTTACCATTTCACCATTATGGCACATAATTCCATCTAGTGTTTCAACACATAAATTAAGACCTTTTCCATTATTTTCTATAAACATATAATTTCTAACACTTTGAATATTATGGGCAAAATACTCATTCATTTCTCTTAAAGATATTTCGTTTAAAACACTTTCCCCAAAATGTCCAAGAGGAGTATGCCCTATATCGTGCCCTAATGCAATTGCCTCTATTAAATCAAGGTTAAGTTTAAGGGCTCTACCGATTGTTCTAGCAATTTTACTAACAAATTGAACATGAACAATTCTTTTAGAAATATGATCATTACTTTTAAATGAATAAACTTGAGTCTTATTTATATATCTAGTATATGAAAGAGCATGAATTATCCTATCTGCATCTCTAGCAAAAGGAGTTCTAAAATCCATATCTTCTTCTTTTAATCTAGTACTATTAAGAGATTTTCTAGCAAAATCTGATAAAGTTTTATCAATTAATAAAAAATTATTTCTAGCTTCTTGTAAATTATCCATAAATTAGTCCTTTCATTTTTAAATATTTATAATTATATCAGCTTTTTTAATTAATCTAATCATTGAATAAGTAGCTATATTTATATTTGTATCTAAATAAATATAGTAAATATTATCTGGATGTCTTGCAATGTCCACTTCTTTTTTATCATCATCTAATATTTTAGTAATATTAAATATAATACTATCTTTATCGGGGGTGAATAATTCTACTTGATCTCCTAATTTAAAATAGTTTCTTTCATATATTTTAATTAATTTATTATTTTTATCATAAGAAATTACTTGTCCTAAATAATCTTGATTAGATATTTCGCATCTACCTGTATAATATTGATCATTATAATCAGCCTTTTTAGTAAAATATTGAGTTGATGTTTCTCTATTAGCAACCCGTGATAAAATATCTATTTCTTTTCTTATCATTGCTTCACTTAAGGTATTATTATAATAATTATCAATTATTTTTCTATATGATCCTATCACTGTTGCTAAATAATATAAAGATCTCATCCTTCCTTCTACTTTCAGGCTTTTAACTCCTATTTCTATTATTTCCTTAATATGTCTAGCTAGATTTAAATCTTTAGTCGCCATAGTAAAGTCCTCATTTTCCGTTTTAAAGTTAAATCTACATACTTGACTACAACCACCTCTATTAGCATCACGATTAGTTACATAATTTGATAAAGCACATCTACCACTAAAACATGTACACATAGCTCCATGGATAAATATTTCTATGTCCATATTTGTTTTTTTTATTATCTCTTCTATTTCGCCTTTTGATAATTCACGAGCTAATACTACTCTATCAACACCCTCATTTTTAAAATATTCTACCGTTTTATAATTAGTAGTTGAATTTTGAGTAGATAAATGTACTTCTACATTTTTATAATTATTTTTTATGTATTTTATAAGAAAGGGATCACTAACAATAAAAGCATCTATTCCACAGTCTACTACTTCTTTTATATAATCATAAACCCCATCCATATCATTATTATGAAATACTATATTTAAAGTAAAATAAACTTTTTTCCCCAATTTATGAGCAAAAATACATCCTTCTTTTAACTCTTCAATAGTAAAATTAACAGCATTAGCTCTAAGACCATATTTTTCTCCACCTAAATATACCGCATCAGCACCATATAAAAGAGTAACTTTCAATCTTTCTAAATCTCCTGCTGGAGAAAGTAATTCTATTTTATCCATTTTTCTTCACCTTATATATCGTTTCTTTATTAAGAAAACCAGTATTATTACCTACTAATTTCGCTATTTCAGTATAATCTTCTTTATTATTAATAATATCTAAAATTTTAAGAAAATCATTATGATCTATAAAATCTTCTATTAATACTATATATGGGAAATTTATTTCTTTTAACGTATGTAAAATAGTACTATTATTTAATACTTTTCCGTATTTAAAAGTAGTACCAAATTTATTTTCAGATAATATATATTTGTCTTTTGTAATTTTTTCTTCTATTATTAATTTACTATTATTTTTTAAATTATGCATTTTATTATAATTAGTTATTAAATATCTATTAGAATTTGCAACTGTTGGATAACCTATTAGAGTAAAAAGAGGAATAATGTTAGATTTTTCTTTTATTTCAATAATTTCATTAAAGGTTATTTCATTAGATAAATATGCATATTTAACTCCTTTTTCTAAATAATAATTACAAGTCTTATAATTAGTAACCATATGAGTAGCATTCCATACTAAATCGGTCTTTAAATTTAGTTCTTTTTTTAGTTGAAGTATTGATAAATCATAAAAAAATATTCCTGTTAAATTTAATTCATCTATTTTTTTTAATATTTGTTTTAAAGAATCAATATCTTCATTAAAAAACATTCTATTTAAAACTACAAATATTTCTTTATTACTTTTTGTTTTAATATTAATAATTTCATCTATTGTAAAGTAGCTTTCATAATCAGTTGAATATTCTTTTAAAGGTAAAATAAATCCATCTATATTCTTATATTCATTTATTTGAGATAAAGATGGTTTTACAAGTATCTTCATATTATCACTCCATCAATAATATATTAACAAAAAGAAGGCAAAAATAAAAGAAATAATATTATATTATTAAATTACTAAAATACATTTTAGTTTGAAAGTAAAAAATCTGCTAGAATTTTTTGGTTCTAGTAGATTTATTAATTTGCTTGGATTATGACAATATGCACCTTATTCTAATTTTAAAGTTCTTAACATCTTTATTTTTTTATATCAAAGAGAGCTTACCAGATAGAAATAGCAAGGCGCGAACCATAGTTGGAGCTAGTACCACCATTGCTGAAGCTGAAGTTGGAGATGACATCGAATCCAATATCAGAAAATCCCATTCACAACTGAAACAAGATTAGAAGAACTTACAAATGATTGAAATTCTCTATAAAAGAGCCGTTCCATCAGCATATATTGCATCACCTTTTATACTCGTTTTACTATCTGTATATAAATTATAATACTTTTGTCGTATTATAGGGCTCTATTCTATATTTACAAATTACGCCTAACCTCCGGTATTTGTAAATACCTTATTTTTGAATTGCTGTTAATTTATCTATAAAAGAAAAAGATGTTAATTTAAACTGTTTCTAAGTTTATTAACATCTTTTATACTTAAGCCTGTACATTCTGAAATTATATTTACATCTACTTGTTTTCTTAATAAATTAAGAGCATTTTCTTTTCTGTTTTTTTCAATTCCAAAACGTATTCCTCGTTTTTCACCTTCTTTAGTATAATAATCAATTTCTCTTTTTCTTTCTTTTTCATAATCAAATAAATTGTAAAACTCCTCACTTGTTAATAA
>CANQWY010000050.1 GCA_947627675.1 uncultured Bacilli bacterium | reverse complement strand
TTTATTTACTGTTCTTCTAAAGTACCCCCCCCCATTAGAACAGTTGTTTATTTTTTTCATTTCTTTCCTCCTACTTTTTCCTTATAATACTTTTATTTCTTTTCTTTTTTTGTCGTATTATAGGGCTCTATTCTTATATTTACATATTACACCTAACCTCCGGTATTTGTAAATACCTTATTTTTGACTTATAAAGAAAATTTCTAATATATGAAAAGAGAGGCTATCAAGAAATTAACTAATTAATTTCTAACAGTCTCTACTTTTCATTTTTTTGAATAATTTTGTGCTATTACATTATAAATAACTAGTCTCTATCGCGATTAGCTTTATTTCTTTTTCTTGAGTTTTTAATGCCTTCTTTTTTTGCTTTTCTTCTTCTAACTCCTGGTTTATCATAGCATTCTCTTTTTTTGCATTCTGAAGGGACTCCGTCTCTTGCAACCTTTTGTTTAAACTTTCTTAGAGCCATATCTAAGTTACCATTCTTTACAGTTACTTGCGTCATTATTTCTCCCTCCCTTCATTTATAACTATTAAGATTATAACAAATATATGAATATTATTCAACAAAAAATTACATATTTTATAAAAAAAACTACATTTTTCCTATTAATCTACCAATATTTTGGCCAATAAAATACAAAGTTTGAAATATATTATACATAAAAACAACTAATACAAATATAAAAATTATATTTTTTATTTTAGTGGGCATATATCATTATCTACTGCTCTTCTAATCGCAGATCCAACACCATTTCCAGCATCTAACAATATCTTTATAATGTTAGTAATAGCAGTTAAAACTGTTCCAGATAATGTTGTTGATCCACCTATTACATTATCTAAGCTTCTTTCGTTTAATCGCATAATTAGTTACCACACTCTTTAGGATGAATATATCCATCTATTATTCCCGATAAGAAAATAACAATTGAAGTGGCAATTAAATATACCCAAACTGTGACTTCTCCTCCTATTATATTTTCTAATTTATCATCATTTAATTTCTGCATTATTCCTCCTTCCAGCAATCCTTAAAAATTGTTATGTATGACTTTTTTTTATTATATATACTAATATTTAAATCTGTTTTTTCATTTATGTTATATATATTTAATAGTACTTCGTGATAATTAATACCTCTTCTAATATAAATATTCTTGGTTATTGATATAATCTTAATTTTAGACTTTTCTGAGTTTAAATATATAAATTTATTTTTTTGGATATTTTCTAATTGCTTATTATCTACTATCATTTTTACTGTATTATCTAAAACATATATTGAATCCAATTTTATATATTCATTGTAATTTATATTATTAAAATATACAAGTGATATCAAAAAAGTTATAATAGTCAAAAAATTCATAAAAAATAGCAAATGATATTTTTTATAGATCTTCATAAATTTTCCCTTCTTTTAATATTAATTTTCTATTAAATAAATCCTTTGTAAATAATCTATGACTTACTACAATAACCGTTTTATCTTTTAAATATTTTAAAATATTCTCTAAAATCTTTTGTTCCTTTTCTCTATCGAGTTGACTTAAAGCCTCATCAAAAATATAGATATCACTATCTCTATTTAATGCTCTAGCAAGAATTATCCTTTGCTTTTCACCTCCTGATAAGTTACTACCACCTTCTTCTATCATTTTTGAGTATTTTAAATTATTATCTAATAATTCATCAACACTAGTTAGTCTACAAATTTCTTCTAATTTTTCATTTTCTCCTTCTTCCGTTAAAATATTTTCCTTTATTGTCCCTGTAAAAAGACATTCTTGTTGGGAAATGTAAGTGATTTTTCTTCTTATAACATCTAAATGATAATGAGTAATATCTATATTATTTATAGATATATAACCATAATCAATATTAATAAACCTACAAAGTAATTTCATTAGTGTACTTTTTCCAGTACCACTAGGGCCAGTTAAGAAAACCTTATCTTTCTTTTTTATTTTTAAATTTAACTTATCAAATATTTTCTTATAACTATAACTATATGTTAAGTTTTTAATTATTATTGTCCCGTTTAATTTATAATCTTGAAAATATTCTAAACAGTTAAAATTTTCTATTTTAATGGTAAATAAATCTTCTATTCTAGATTTAGAAAGTTTATATTTGTGATAATCTTTATATAAAGATAAAATATTTTTAAATGAAGATAAATAATAATTTAAAAGTGTTTGAAATACTATAAGATTTGCAATAGAAAATTTGTTTTTAATTATTAATATACTTCCAAGAGATAATATAATTATTTGAAAAAAATCATTAATTATATTATTTATTGAATTATTTGAAAGAATTAGTTTATTTACTAAATAAGCTTTTGTTAGAAAATGTTGATATTCTTTTAAAAAACAAGCGGTCTTTTCCTTTTCTAAATGCATACTTTTAATAGTATTCATTGAACTTAAATCTTCATATAAAATAGAGTTAATTTTATCTTCGCTTGATAAATAAGCATTCATCTTTTTATAAAAATACTTATTAAATATTATTTCTTCTATTAAGTATAAAATACTCAATAATACTAGTATCAATCCTAGAATTTTATTAATATCAAATATAAAGTAAAGAAATATTATTACTAATATTAGATCAGTTGTTAAAAATGAAAATATATTAGATAAAAACAACTTTATATTCGATAGATCTTTCATTCTAGAAATAACTTCACCTACTGTTCTATTGTTATAATATAAATATGGTAGAAATACTAATCTTTTTAATACGTTTATTGTTAGAATTTCATCTAACATCTCACTCCATTTCAATAGATTTAGGCTTTTTAAATATAAACACATTTCTTTTAAAAAAAATACTATTACAATAAATTTAGTAATTACAAAAACATTTTCTATAATACTATATTCTATAGCATTATTTAATAATAATTTAAAATAAAATGTCGATGTAATATTTAAAAATGTATAAATTATAGTTAGAAGTAATATGTAGGGAATATATTTTTTATTTTTTTTTATAAATTTTTCTAACCATTCATTTATTATTTTTCTTTTTTCTAAATTCAATATTTTTTTTACTGGTTTTAGATAGATATAGTTACCGCTACTCATTAAATTAAATTCAGAATATGATAATTTTCTTTTTCCTATAGCCGGATCCATAACTAACAATTCTTTTTTTTGCCTATTAATAGTATAAATTACAATAAAGTGTTGAAATTTTTTATTAATTACGACATGACTTATAATTGGTAACATTTCATCTGTAATATCATTTATACTCATTTTTAGACCATAAGAATCAAATCCTATTTGAATAGAAGCTTTAACAAGATTATAGGCGCTAACACCATTTTTTGTTGTAGAAGTAAGTTCTCTTAAATATTCTAGTGAACAGTTTCCTTTATAATATCTAATTATAGACAAAAGAGCACACACTCCACAATCCTTAATACCTTCCTGTTTTACAACTTCAATTATTTTCACCTCCCAATAATATTATTAGAAGTAAATTATAAAATTTAAAAAAAAATATTTTTTTAATTAAAATATCTACTTTAACCTATTATTGTACATATCTTGAAATATTACCGAAATATTAATTAGTTCTTTATCTTGGCCTCATCTGTTTTTTGCAGTCTATTTAAAATTTATTTATAATTATTAAATTTTGTATTTTTTCATAATTAACCTCCTATTAAACAAGCTATTTTAAACTTTATGTATAAAAAAATAGCACCCAATCTATCGTAGACTGAGTGCTTTTACCAATCAGATAAGTATGTGACTCTCTAAAAGTTAAATATTTTTTTATTTTATGACATTTTCTTAACATTTACTGACTTTATATTCAAAGGATTATTTTTTCTTTCTTAAATTATTTATTCAATTTTTTTCACTTTTTATTAAACTATGTCCAGTTGATAAATCATTAGAAGAATAATATTTTATTCTTGACATTATACCTCCGTTATATTTTAAATATATATCTTTCTAATTCATTATAAACTTCATCTCTTTTGACTAATCTATTTGCACTCATTAATTCTCTTAACTCGCTTATAGAAACAAATTTGATAGCTTGAACTTCACTTTCTTGAAATTTTATATTATTTATATCAATATTATTTTTTCTTAAAATAAAGAAAACATATATCTAAAATCTTTTATATCTACATTATAACCAAGATTAACACTAACTTCTTCATTTATTTCTCTTGCTGCTGCAGATAACGAATCTTGTCCTGTTGATATATGACCTGCTACTGATATATCCCACATATTAGCATTTTTCTCTTTAGTTGCACTCCTTTGTTGTAATAATATTTCATTTTTTTATACCATTTTCATCAAGTACATCAATTAATTCATCTTTCATTTTGGTTCTCCTTCTACCTCAAAAATTATTCTTCAATACTTTGTAGTATAAAATCAATTAATTCCATAGTAGCAACATTATCTTTATCAAAGTTATCTTCTTCAATAAATTGCTTAATTTCTTCAATATAGCCATGTAAATATAAATCTTGAACGCCACCTGATGCACTGGTTAAATAAGGTTTTATTGTAATTTCTTCTTCATCAAGTGTTTGCCAACGATTACTTCTAGTAATATTTTGATCTATATGATAATGAACTTCTCTCACACCATCATTATAAACATATCCTTTTTCTCCGGTTATAGTAATTTGTTCTCTTTTTCCTTTCCAAGAAGTTAATCCCACAAAATTAACATTTCCAATAACACCATTTTTAAACTTTATAATAGATGTTAAACTAACCTTATTATCTACAGAACTAGAAAACGATTTTACTTTCTCTACTTCTCCAAAGAGCCATATTAATAGATTAACAAAATGGATGCCACCTTTTTTCAAAAATATTTCATTATTCCAACCAACTCTGCCAGAAGTAATATAAAATTCTGCATTGAATAATTTAACTTCTCCGAACTCAGATAAATTCATTATTTCTTTCATTCTTAAATAACAAGGGCTAAATTTCTTCATAAATCCAACCATAACTTTACAATTTTTAGAATCAGCAAGTCTTTGTAATTCCTCTGCTTCAATAGAATTCATTCCCATGGGTTTTTCTACAAATAGTTTTTTTATTCCAAAATTTAAACAATCTTTAGCAATTCTATATTGATTTTCTGCTGTTTTACAAACTAATACAATATTAGGTTGTTCTTTGTCTAACATTTCTTGATAATTAGAATAGCATTTGATACCATTAAATTCTTTTTGGTTATCTAAATATTCACTTGCTATTGCATCAATATTAATATCAAGTTCTCTCAAAGATGGTATTATATTTCGTGTCGCATGTGTACCATTACCTATTATGCAAATTTTATTCATAATTTAATATCTCCTTTTCTTTTGTGGTATCTTTAACCTAAATTATACCATAACTGTTTTTTTCATCTTCAAAAATCAAATGTTTAATTATATATATTTAAGCCAGAAAAAAGAACAAATGACAAAAGATGTTTTAACTAAATATGATTATGCTTGTAACAATTAGGTATGTCCTTACTTCTATTTATTAAACCAAAAGTTTAATTGAAAGAACTAATGAAATTCTTCAACGTAAATTAGTTCAAGAATTAATATTAAATAACATTACTACTATTAAAAAGTAAATAAATATCTTACTGAAATTTTTGTTCCTAAAAACGAGAATATTCCCTCGTAAATGATGCCTTTAGGATGCGCAGCAACTTTTTAATTGTTTTGTATATTTTTATCAAAAGTTTTTACTAACTTTTTTGCAATGTCATTTCCAATTTGATAATCCTTAATTTTAAGCTCATCCTCTTCACCAACATAAATTGTATGAAGTTCACGATATATTGATGATCCTAAATCTATATCAAATTTACTTTTCCATCTGCCAAAAGCTCTTCCAAATGTTTTTTGATAACCACTAGCTAATAATTCATAATTTGCAAGTGCCAAATATCCATTTAAATCATTACTAGAAATTATCAAATTCTTATCTTGTTTATATAAAATTGCAATTCTTCTTGAAATAACTTCATAAAAATCTAATAATTCTTTTTTTATTGATTTAAGTTCAATAATTTCAGCCAAATCCATTTCAAATAGATATTTATCAATATCTTTGCATTGTTCGGGCCATTTATGATGTTTAATTTGTTCACTTATATAACTATTCCAAATATCTCTAACTATTTCTACAGTAGTATATTTACCAGTCATTAAAAAATTATCATCAATATCAATGGTTTCATCTATTTTTCTTTTGGGGTATTCTGATAAATATTCACCTATAATACCATCTATGATTTTAGTAAAACGTTCATCTCTTACCTTTTTATCAGGATAACCCAAATGATAATTAGCTTTTATAATATAATCACCATCATCTTCACTATATATCATATCCATATGTGGGACATGAGGCAACCAGTCACTTTCTGCTTTTCTTTCAAAAAATCTTCGAAATAATTTTTCTTTTTCAAATAACAAATCTTCAACTGGCATTTTACTAGTAAAAAAATATAAAAAACTTATAAATTCAGACATTGAAAATTGAGGTTCATATCCATTATTAACTTTATAAATCATATACTCCTGAATTAAATCATCCACTGTAAGATTGTACTCCAAATTAACCATTTTATCACTTCTCCTTTTTGGTTATATATTATAATATTTTTCTTTTAAAATTGGAATAATATTAGAGTAATTTATAACAATTTATTTTTTTCATGCTCATATCGATTTGTCTATATGAAAGTGTGTTTTTCTAAATTGTCATAAATTTAATACAAAAGCATTGATTTATGAACCAATCACTAGATACATTTTATCAAATATAAGAAAAAGGAGTAATTATTTTAAAACTTTTATTTGACCTTTTTCTTTTAAACTTGAGCTGTTTGTAAGATTATTAAATTGTTCAGCGGCTAACTTAAAATAATCATCCTTATTTGAACTTATTAAAGCAAAAATCTCATCAAAAGATTTATTTATAAATAACTTTGGAGATAGTGGATCTAAATTTTCTTGCATTATTCCTTTTTGAATATCTATTTTATTAGCAAAAGTTCGTAATTCATTTATAACTAATTGAATAAAGATATTATCTTTAAATTCCATATCTAAATCATCTATTATCAATTTAATTTCTGAACTAGTAACATTACCATTTTCTATTTTGGAGTATTTAAAGTTTTTTCTAGCAACTACTACTTTTTTATATTGAGGCATACCATTTTCATCATTAAAGTGTTCCCATCTTATTGCTTCATAATTTAAATATATATCATAACTTTGTTTATTTTCAGCATTATCTAAACTTTTAATTTTGGAAATTGTGAAATTATGATGAATCACATCATCTGTTCCACCCCTAAATATAATAATAGATGTTGCATTGTCAACATTAAATATTTGATCATCACTCTTTATATGATATGGTAAATATCTACTCACATCAACATTTGAGTTTTCAAAACATATTCCATTTAAATAATGACATATATCTACTTGTTCAAATTCATTAATACCATAAATAACATTACCATTACTTATAAATGAATATTTATCTTGAGAATCATTTTTTATAATAAAATTATTAGGACCATATGTGTATTCTTGCTCAAAAGTACTAGCAAGTTCTTCATTGCTGTATTTATTAGTAAATATTTTGGTCAACAACTGTTGTTGAACATTACATCCATCATATTCTAAATTTTGTAAATATCTTACTACAAAATTAATTCCATCACATGAAAATGCTCCAACTGAATTTGGCATTTCTCGTTCAAAAACCAAATCATAATTGCCACTGGTAAATGTCATTTTTTCAATAATAGGTGTTTCATTTTCTATATAAAACAAACTATCTATTCTTCTTTTTTCATTAATTGAAGACAATTTTATAAATTTAACTTCTCCACCTGAATAATTTAATAAATCGGCATTGCTTGTATATTTTGCAGCAAATAAAGTACTATCTTTTGTGTCAATTACTTCAATACTTGGTGTATTATAATCAATTTTACTAATCTTATAATCTTTGATTCGTGACTCATCTATTGAAATATTGAAAAATTTTAATACATCAATTAATGTTGCATTACTATCAGTTCTTTCTCCAATATATCTTTTATAAGTCCTTTTTATTGCTCTTTTTAAATATTCAATTTTATCATTATACATAAAAACCTCCCTTAATTAATACATATTATAACTATAGCATGTTTTTAGATGTTTACATCAATAGTTGATAAACTTATTATAATTCTAATATTTTATAAAAAGCAATATATTTTATTATTTTGCATTATTTTTAACTTCTGAAAACTATTCATCAATATAATTTTATATATATACGTAGAATTACCTTAAATTAATCATTTGAAACTATAACACTCTATGATTTTTATTTTCTTCAATATTTGATAATATCTTTTCAGTTTCTCCATAAATGTGAATTAAATCATCTCTATCTACACCTAATTTTTGCCAAAATTTCATAGGATATCCATTTTTATCTTCATATGTTAATGATTCAAAAAAATCTACTCCTGATGATTTAGCAACAGTAAAAAGTGCTTGAGTTAATTCTGTACCTATACCAAATTTACGATATTCCGGAAGAACAAATAATTCTCCATCCCATATCATTTGCCCACTTTGATAAGGCTTTGTATAAGCACAGAAAAAACCTATTGGAAATTCTTTATTACTTTCTAAATCTTTCGCCCATTTTACAAAAAAATATCTTCCTAAGCTTTGTCCTAATTGCCAATGTAACATTGCTTCAACTTCTTCCGTAGTCCAATGTTCTCCAAGACCTGCATTATTATAATGATCTGCATATGCTTGAGCAAGTTGAGGTATTGCCACATTATTACTCATTCTAATTCTTGGGTCATTTTTACTTGTCCCACGAGTACAATGTGTTTGTAATAAGTATGGTAATAGTTCAATCTTTTGACTATTTTCTAGTTGAATAATTCTAGGTTCCCCAAGAGTTAAAAGTCCGTGTCCTGTTTCTCCATATTGAGGAATAGAATATACTAAATCTGTACGAAATTCCATTTAAATTCCCCTTTCATTTTTCAATTTGTTTTTGTATTAGCTCTAATTTATTCCAATTATAAATACCATAACTATCATTTATAAAATTAATTATAGGATTAAACAACATAGGAAATAATGATAGTGTACCATTTATAACTGGTATTCCCCATAACATAATTAATATAAAATCATTTATTATATAAAAGTAAAAACTATATTTACATCTTCTAATGCCTAAATATATTGCGAACAAGCTTGAAACAACAGATAGAGAAGAAATAAGTAATTCTTTAGTTTCAAATGTTTTTAATAACCAATATATTCCTATAAAAGCAAAAATGCATACTATAGAAACAACAATCCACTCTTTTAATTTAATATTATTAACCTGAACAGTATCTGTTTTTTTATTTTGATGTCTTATCCACAATAAAATTCCTATTAAATACATTGGTAACATGATACACATATAAATTATAACTTCACCATAAAATCTGTTTTTCAGAGATACAAAGGAATATAATAATGCACATATCAATCCAAGTATTTGACCTAAATTTTTCCCTTTTGCTAATAGTAAGGCTGTTATAATACCAATAATAGAAGATAGAGTTGTAGTTAATTTAGCTTTAAATATAAAACCTACTAACAAAATTAAAATCATACTAGAAAATAATAACCATTTTTCTAACTTTGACCAACTTTTAAATGCTTGCATTATTCCTCCATCATTAAATATTTAATTAAACAGTAATTTATTCACACAATTATTATAACAATTTTTAAAAATAAAATCATTAATTTACATAATATTAATTCATAATATGGAATGCAGCACGAAATTTCAAAGACTTTATAAATCTTCTGAAACCTCGTTTGTGCATCAACAACTATTTTGGTTATTTTTATAGTTAATTTTTTAAAAATATTTATTTTTTCCTTATTTTACAATGATTGTTTATTAACTATTTTTCAACTCGCTAGTTATTTTCATTATTTTTTTATTTTGGTAACTTTCTTTAACAACTTTTGGAATAAATTATAATAATTTTTCTTTATCTTAAAATTAAAATCTTCCCCTTTCCTTCATATTTGGTAAGTTCATTATCTAAATGTTTGTTAACAAAATAGGAATTAAAATCTATCTGTGATAATTCGTCATCATATTTATCATATATAATCTTAGGAACAATGTGAATATTCCACCCTCTTTTCAAATATTCAGAAAATTCTGTTATTCCATTTAACGAACTTGTTGTTATAGTATAATCAACTGTCGATTCAACTTTATGAAAACCACAAAATCTTACAAATACATCTCTAATATCATTAGTAGTTAAATATTGTAGTTTCTGAATTATTTCATTTTTATGACATGATTCATTTATTTTACTAAATGATGAATATAGTGAGGATTCTGCAGCTAAGTGTCCAATAATTAATGTAATAAGATTTTTTTGATAACTTCTTTCAGGTTGTGGCCATTTTATTTTATAGGAATTTATTAAGTTTTCTATTTCCTCTTTAGGCATTTTTAACATTTTTTTGTAGTATTCCCTATCATGTTCTACTTCAGGAGTAACAACAGTAGGAAGTTTATACCTTAAATGTGAATAATGTTCAAATTCATTATAAGTAATATAACCTCGTTTTAATATATCAGTAATATGTTGGTAATTATTTATATTAGGTACTTTCTTATTTTGCTTTAAGCGATTATATATTATATTATAAAGCGGATATATTAAATTTCCTTCCTTATGCCCAAAACCAGTATTATATAAATAACCACTAGGAGTTATATACCAAGAATTGGGCCAAATAAGCATTTCTCCATCGCTTTTAGGTGGAATTTTTATTGTTGATTTAGAATTCAATGTAACTAAAACCTCTTGTATTTCTTTTTGGGTATTTAATAAAAATTCTTGATAATTTGGATAAAAAATAGTTAAATAAGGTATATATAAAAACAGCTCATTTAATAAACATTTTAAATTCCATGAGGTTAATTTCATATTTTCTTTTAAATCATAATGCGTTTCATAATAATTTTCCTCTTTATTTTGAAAAAAAATCCCAGCATTTAATAAAGATTCATAAGACAATAAATTATAATTAGGTGTATTTAACATGAGTTTTTCATTAATGGCAATTATCAATTTATCTATTTTGTTTAATTTTGGAAATAAGCTTTCTAATTGTTTTAAAAAATCAATAGAAAAAGGTATGTTTCTTATAAAATAATCTTGATTCTTATCGAAAGATTCCCTAAGTAAATAGGTTTTAAAATCACCTAATTTCTCTAATTCTGAAAAATACTTGTACATTGAATCACTTCCATATAATTTTTTTATCCCTTATTATATCACTATTTGATAATAGTTCAAGAAAATTCATTGATGTTGTCAGTATGCAAGTGTTTTCTAAATTGACAAACATATCAATTAAAATCTATAAAAATTATAGCATAAACTTAAATATTTTAAAACTCGAACTATAAAGTCTGTGACTTTTAAAACAAAATGTCCGCTTTTTTTAAAAGGTTTTCAAAACAAAATGTCCTATTATTTTTTGGGAAAGA
>CANQWY010000049.1 GCA_947627675.1 uncultured Bacilli bacterium | reverse complement strand
AAAAGAAAGAAAAAGAGAAATTGATTATTATACTAAGGAAGGTGAAAAACGAGGAATACGTTTTGGAATCGAAAAAAACAAAAAAGAAAATGCTCTTAATTTATTAAAAGAAGATGTAGATATAAATATAATTTCAAAATGTACAGGCTTAAGTATAAAAGATGTTAATAAACTTAGAAACAGTTTAAATTAGCATCTTTTTCTTTTGAAATGCTATTAGTAGATGTAAATATAATTTTAGAGTATAGTCTATTATCTAAATAGTAAGCATACAAAAAGATTTTTTATTTGCTTTTCTTGCTAATTTATATTATAATATACAACAATTTATATGTGCTAATCTAAAAAATTAGTATGATGCTAATAAACTAAAACAATACCATATTATTCATTAATATGAATGCTTTAAATGAAGAGAAGGGGATGAATGATGCTATGAAAACAACAAGATATATATTTATTATTATATTATTTTTACTCATTACAAATATTCCTTTAGTGTATGCAGATAATTCTTTAGAGAATATAGATTATACTGAATCAATAGAATCATTTAATAATCCTGAAAGAGGCTTTTATAAAACTTTTGGTTACACATTTAAAATATCTGGTAATAAAGCTCCAAGTGCTTATTCATTAGGCGGTAATTTAATTCATTTACGTCTAAATTTAGGACAATTTTCTAAGGCTGTTAACAAAGAAAAAGATTTAGAATTAACGGCTGATATGTTAAATACACTTAATACTATGCTAAATACAATTAAAAATAATGGCGGTACTGCGATTATAAGATTTGCTTATGATAATTTTAATGGCGTCAAAGATCTTGAGCCATCACTCGATATGATTCTTCGACATATTGAACAGCTAAGTCCAGTTTTTTATAAAAATAAAGATGTTATTTCTTATATTGAATTAGGATTTTTTGGACCATGGGGTGAAATGCATTCAAGTAGTATTTGTAATTATGATAATGTTAATTTAGCACTTAATAAAATGTTAAAAAGTGCTCCAAAAGAGATTACAATTGGTGTAAGACAACCTAATTATTATGCTAAATGGAAAGGAATTGATAGATCTACTTTAGACTCTGATGTTACTAAAAAAGGAGCAGACGATTATCGGATTGGATTATTTAATGATGGATATTTAGGAAGTGAAAGTGATTTGGGAACTTTCAAAAATAGAGAGATAGAAACTAATTGGTTATATAATCAAGCGCGACACACTTTCTACGGAGGAGAAGTTGTTAAATCTTTTGGTAAAAAGGATTTTAATACTACAGAATATATTTCTAAAGAAGGATTTATTACTCATACAACTTACTTAAATTCAGAGTGGAATCAAGAAGTTATTAACAATTGGAAAAATGAAATATATGATGGAAAAGATTTATTATATAAAGGAAAATCTGGCTACGATTATATAAATAATCATTTAGGATATCGTTTTGTTATACGTGAGTCTTCTATTAAAGATATACCAAAGACTCAAGATTTAGAAATAGATTTGAAAGTAGAAAATGTTGGCTTTGCTAATTTAATTAATCAAAAAAAATTAAGCATCTTACTTGAAGGTAATGATAAGATATATGAAATAGAAACTGATATTGATGCAACAACGTGGAATTCAGAAGAAATTACAAAACTTAAAATAAAAGTTGCCCTTCCTATTGATATATCTATAGGGGAGTATAATGTGTATCTTCGCCTGTCAAAATATGGAGATTTAAATACTGATAATAATTATCAAACTATACGTTTTGCTAACAATGATATTTGGAATTCTAAATTTGGTGCAAACTATATTGGTGATATTTTAATTAATGAAGAAAAACATATAGAAAACTCAACTATTCCAAATGAGAAAGAAATAACTACAGCAAAAGAAAATAATACTTCAAATAATAATTATAATAATATTAATAGTTATAAAATAGAAAAAGTAAAAGTTCCTGATACATCTGCTAATACACAAACTTATCAATACTTAGTAGGTATAATTATACTTTCATTAGGTATTTATTTAATTAATTAATTATGCTACAAAAAAAATATAAAAAGAAAGTTCCTAAAATAAAAGGGCTTTTTTTGTTGATATAATATGTGTAAATATTAGTAATTGAAAAAAATATATATAAATGCTATAATAAGATAGGCGAGGTAAATGTTATATGAAGAAAAAATCAAAAGATCTTTTTAATAATATAAAAAAATACTTAAAAAAAGTAAAAAATGAACATTTAATAAAAGCATATATAAAAGAGAATCCTCTTTTTTTAACCTATATTATAGTTAATATATTTAATTCTACTATTCTTAGATTCTATACAATAAATTCTTTAGAAAATTATTTAGCTATTAAACCAATCATAGCAGATTTGGCAGTTATCATAATATTAGGCTCATTTGGATTCTTATTCAAATCTAGATCTAAATATCGTTATTTTATGGTATTTACAATTATATTTACAGCTACTTGTATGATAAATTCAGTCTATTATACTTTTTATACATCGTATGCAAGTTTTTCAATGCTTAGTCTTACCCAATTTTTAGGGCCAGTTGGAGATGCTGTTGTTCAAAATGTAATACAGGCAAAAGATTTAATTTTTTTATTAGCGCCAATTATTTTAGCATTTGTAAACTATAAATTAAAGAAAAAAGGAATCTATAAAAAAATAGAATTTAAACAAGCTAGAAAGAAAAACGCTTTAAAAGCTTTAATATTTGGAGTTATTTTATCCTGCATATTTATTATTAGTTTAACATCGTTAGAAATAGGAAGATTTACTAAGCAATGGAATAAAGAATATGTTGTAATGAGATTTGGTATATATGTTTATCAAATAAATGATGCTATTACTAGTTTAGAGCCTAAAATTAATTCAATGTTTGGTCTTGACAAAGCATTAAAGGAATTTGAAGATTACTATCAAGAAAGAAGTGAAAACGAAAATTATCCAGCAACTAATGAATATACTGATATATTAAAAGGCAAGAATATTTTAGTTATTCATGCTGAAAGCCTTCAAACTGTTGCTCTTAACACAAGTTTTAATAATCAAGAAGTTACACCGGTTATAAATAAATTAGCCAAAGAAGGATTATATTTTTCTAACTATTATTCTCAGGTTAGTGTTGGTACAAGTAGTGATGCCGAATTAACATTTACAACTAGTTTAATGCCAACCCAAAGCGGTACTGCTTTTGTTTCATATTTTGATAGAAAGTATATTGGCTTGCCTAAAATAATGAGCGATAATGGTTATTATACATTTAGTATGCATGGAAATAATGCTGATTTTTGGAATAGAAGAGTTATGCATGAAAAATTAGGATATCAGAGATTTTATAGCAAAAAAGATTATGATGTAACTACTGAAAATACTATTGGACTTGGAATTAGTGATAAAGCATTCTTTCATCAATCAGTAGAAAAAATTGAAAAGATAGCTAAGGAAAATTCAAAATTTTATGGACAACTTATAACTTTAACTAATCATACTCCTTTTGCAGATGTTGATAAATATGGTGAGTTTGATGTTGATATAAAAGAAAGTACTGTAGAAGAGGATGGTAGTGTCGGAGAAGTAACATATCCATATATGGAAGGAACAAAACTTGGCAATTATTTTAAATCAGTTCATTATGCTGATAGTGCATTAGGAGAATTTTTAGATGAGTTAGATAGTAAAGGATTACTTGAAAATACTGCTATTATTATTTATGGCGATCATGATGCAAGATTACCAGAAAAAGATTATGTAAGATTATATAACTATGATAAAGAGACAGATTCTATAAAATCTAAGGAAGATCCTACATATCAAGAATTTGGAAGTTATCAATATGAATTAAACCGTAAAGTACCATTTATAATTTGGACTAAAGATAAAAAATATAATAAAGAAATAACAAATGTAATGGGAATGTATGATGCAATGCCAACTCTTTTAAATATGTTAGGTATCGAAAAAAATAAATATGCTCTAGGACATGATATTTTCAGTATTAAAGATAATAATATAGTTGTCTTCGCTAATGGAAATTGGGTTACTAACAAAATTTATTATAATAGCCAAAAAAGTGCATATCTTTCACTTAATATAAATGAAGAAATAGAAGAAGACTATATCCAAAATAATACAGAATATGCAACCAAACTTTTAGAAGTATCTAATAACTTAATAGTTTATGACTTAATAAAAAACGAAGAAGAAAAACAAAATGCATTAAATAATCCGAAAGAAGGTTCATAAAATGAAATTAAAAAAAAGTGTAAAAAGGTTTTTATTAATAATCCTAATATTAATAATCGTATTACTAGCAATATATTATTTACTATTTTACAATAATAAGCAAACAAAAAAAGTAAAGGTATTAAATAGTATAAGTGAATATGGATATCAATTAAATGATAATAAAAGTAAAGAATATAAAGAATTATTCTCATCACTAAAAAAAATATTAAAAAATGAAAATGTAGATGAAGAAGAATATGTAAAAACAATTGCAAAAATGTTTATTTTTGATTATTATTCACTAGATGATAAAATGTCTAAAACAGATATAGGAGGTTCTGATTTTGTTCATAAAGATGCTCTTGTTGATTTTTTAGAAAAATCACAAGACACTATGTATAAATATGTTGAAACTAATTTATACGGAGAAAGAAAGCAAAATTTACCTACAGTAAAAGAAGTTACAATAAAAAGTGTAACAAAACAGCCTTTTACCTATAAAGAATCTGTAGATGAAAATGCTTATGTAGTAGAAGTAGAATGGGAATATACAAATACATCAACAAGTAATGGATACCAAGATAATGCTACTATGACTTTCGTACATGAAGATAAAAAACTATCGTTAGTAGAAATACAATAGAAAGGAGAAAGTTAAATGGAAAAAAAAGAAGAAAAAACAACTCAAAAGAAAAGTACTAAAATAGTAATTATAACTTTCTTTATTTTATCATTAATAAGCAGTATAGCCTCTATTGTTGACTTGTTTTTATTAACTACTATAGAAAGTTTTAGTAAATATTTTTATTTATCTATTATTGTACTTATACTTATAGATATTATTTTATTTTTTAAAACAAAAAAAAGATTTAGTAAAAAGAAAAGAAAAAAAGTCTTAAAAAACAAGGGATTTATATTCTTTTTGGTAATATATTTTTTAATCACAACTATTTTTGCTATTGTAGTTACATATGTTTATTTATTCTTAGGAAGTTTTAATAAAAGTTATGTTACATATTCATCTAGTTTAGTAGTACTTTCTGATAATGATGCAGATGACTTAAAAGATGTAAAAAATTATACAATAGGTATATTAAATGATAAAACTTCACCAGAGGGATATATTATTCCTAAAGAAATAATAAAAGAAGAAAATTTAGATGATTACAATAATATAAAAGAATATAATAATTATTCATCAATGATAGCAGATTTATATGCAGGAGATGTAGATTCAATATTTATTGCAACGGATTATACATCTATGTTTAGTAGTATTTCTACATATGAATCAATTGAAACAGATACAAAAATAATATACACAAAAGAGAAGAAACTTGCTAAAGTATCAAATACTAAAAATAAAAAAATGTCTAGTAGTAAAAAAATTACAGAACCATTTACTATACTTTTAATGGGAGTAGATTCACCTGAGGAAGGACTTACTAAAAACACAGTTGCAAATGGTGATTCATTGATTTTAATTACTTTTGATCCAAGTACTTTAAATGCTACCATGCTAAGTATTCCAAGAGATAGTTATGTGCCAATTGCTTGTTGGAATAATAAAGCTGAAAATAAAATAACTCATGCTGCTGCTTATGGAACAGATTGTATGATAGAAACAATTGAAAATTATTTTGATATTGATATTGATTATTATGCTAAGATTAACTTTAAAGGATTAGTGCATTTAGTAGATGCTGTAGGTGGAATTGATGTAGAAGTTCCAAAAGATTTGTGTACAGATGATTCATCGCGTGGAGGAGAGGTATGTATCAAAGAAGGACTACAACATTTAGATGGTGAAGGAGCGCTTGTTCTTGCTCGTAATAGAAAACAATTAACAGGTGGAGATTTAGATAGAGGTCAAAATCAACAATTAGTTATAAAAGCTTTAATTAACAAAGTAAAAACTATTAAAAGTGCATCTAAGTTTTTAAATATTTTAAATACAATCTCTAATAACCTTGATACCAACTTTACAACAAATCAGATATTATCATTTTATAACATTGCTGAGGATATTATAAATAATAATCTTGCTAAAAATGATGCTGATCTTGTAAATATTCAACAATTGTATTTACAAGGTGATGGACAAATGATATATGATGAGAACATGAGAATGGTTCTTTGGAATTATATCCCAAATAAAGATAGTAGAGAAGATATAATTAAACAAATGCAGACTAATTTAAGATTATTAGATCATGAAGTAGTAAAAGAATTTACATTTTCTATTAATGAAGAATACGAAAAAGAAATAATTGGCTATGGACCATATAAAACAAATTATTTATACGATTTAGTGCCAAATTTTGTAGGTTATTCTAAAGAAAGAGCTGCCTCTCTTGCAAGTAGTCTAGGAATAAGAGTAGTATTCACTGGTAATAGTGGAACAGTTTTAAGTCAAAATGTGCCTGAAGGAAAAAGAGTTGATAAATTATCAGGAAGTGTTACCTTAACTTTATCATCTACATCAACAAGTTCTAGTAATTCAACAAATTCTAGTAGTACAAATAAGAAAAATGAATCATCAACTACTGAAAAAGATAATACAGGTGATAATGAATTAGAAGATGCCAAAAAAGATGCTTTAGAAGAAGATAATAATTCTGATATAGAAAACGATAATAGTTCATCTAATGAAGAAGATGATAAACAACCTACCGAATAGAATTACTTTAAAAGGTAATTCTTTTCCTTTTATTTGCTATTATTTGAATTATGATTTATAATTATTAATGAAAGTGGTTGATTATATGAAAATTGCTATGGTAATTATCAATTATAATGATTATAATACAACAAAAAGATTAATCGATAATATTAAAGATTATAAATGCTTAAGTAAAATAGTTATAGTTGATAATAATTCTACTGATAATTCCTATATAAAACTTAAAAATATAAAAAATGATAAAATTGATATAATAAAAAATAGTAAAAGTAGGAATTATTCATCTGGACTTAATTTAGGAGCTAAATATATAGTAGAAAAAATAGGAGAATGTAATATAATCTTTTCAAATTCAGATATTATAATAGATAAAGAAGAAGATTTAATAAAGTTATCTGATGATACTAAAAAACATAATATAGGAGTTGTTGGCCCTGTAGTAATAGAACATGGAACTTTAAATAGAGGATGGAAAATGCCAAAAGCAACAGATGAAATTCTTTTTAACTTACCATTCGTTAGTAGATATTTTAAAAGAAAAATTTTACAATATACTGAAAGCCATTATCAAGAAGACTTATCAATAGTTGGAGTAGTATCAGGATGTTTCTTCTTAGTAAATTCTAAATTATTAAATGAGGTTAATTATTTTGATGAAAATACATTTTTATATTATGAAGAAAATATACTAGCTAAAAAGGTAGAAGCAACAAATTATCAAATTGCCGTTGATAATGATGTGAAAATTATTCATGATCATTCAGTATCAATTGACCATTCAGTAAAAAGAATTAATAAATATAAGATATTAAAAGAAAGTCAAAAATATTTTGTAAAAAATTATTTAAATGCCAATAAATTTAATTTATTTTTACTTTTTATTACTAATAAATTAAGTTTAATAATATTATATATAAGGTGCTTTATAAGGAGGAAAGTATGAAAGGAATAATTTTAGCAGGAGGTACAGGTACTAGACTATATCCAATAACTGAAGGTATTAGTAAACAATTAATGCCAATTTATGATAAACCAATGATATATTATCCATTATCAACATTGATGTCAGCAGGTATTAGAGATATATTAGTTATTACAACTCCTCATGATCAAGAAAATTTTAAAAGATTATTAAAATCTGGTGAGGATTTTGGGATTAATATTAGTTATGCTATTCAAGATAGCCCACGTGGTCTTGCTGATGCTTTTATAGTAGGTGAAGATTTTATTGATGGTGATAGTTGTTGTATGATACTTGGTGATAACATATTTTATGGAAATGATTTTACAAAGATGTTAAATGAAGCCAGAATTAATACTCAAAATGGCTATGCAACAATATTTGGTTATCAAGTAAAAGATCCAGAAAGATTTGGAATAATGGAGCTTGATAAAGAAAAAAATGTAATAAGTATAGAGGAAAAACCAGAAAAGCCAAAAAGTAAATTTGCAGTAACAGGAATTTATTTTTATCCTGAAAAAGTTAGTGAATATGCCAAAAAAGTTAAACCATCGCAAAGAGGAGAAATAGAAATTACGACTTTAAATGATATGTATTTAAAAGAGAATAAGTTGAAAGCTTCTTTATTGGGTAGTGGTTTTACCTGGTATGATACTGGAACTTTTGAAAGTGAACTTGATGCTGCTTTAATGATTAGATCAATTCAAAATAATAAAGATAAAATTGTATGTTGTCCGGAAGAAATTGCTTATGTCAATAAATGGATAGATAAAAATACTTTAACTAAGAGAGCTGAATTGATGAAAAAAAATGCGTATGGAAAGTATTTATATAAAATTATAGAAGAAGATAATTAGGGAGTGATATTTCTGAAAAATAATGATAAAGATAATAAGAAAGAAACTCAGAAACAAGATAAGAACATTTTTAAAGATAGAGTAGTTAATAATATTTTGTTAATTGTAGTATTATTTTTGTTAATTTATATTCTTTTTGTAACAGATGTAATTAAGGTAACTCCTAAGAGTAGTATAAATTCTAATATTAATCAAGAAGAGCTTGAAGAAGCAGAAGAAAAGAATGAACTTGAAGTAACAGATAATATAGTTACTAGTTTATATAAAAGTGTAGAATTAGGTCGTAGTTATAAAGCCTTAAGACATTATTATTTTTATAGTTATGATAAACTATTTGTTAAGTATATGGATGAAGCTTTTATAAAGGAAATGGCTTTGTCTCGTCTTACATTAACAGATTCTAATAGTATTGATGCTAATATTTTAGAAAGTCAATATAAAAATATAGTTGGCAATAATACAACCTATAAAAATAGAACTTTTCAAACACAATGTTCAACTTTTAGATATGATAGTAGCTTAAATGTATATAATATAAATACAAATTCTAGTTGTAGTACTACTAAAGATGAAAATTATGACTATTTTGATAAAATTATAAGTGCTTATAAATATAGTGATAGAATAGAAATTATTACAAGAGTAGGCTATTATGAAGAAGAAAAAGAGCTAGTAAGTGATGGAGTATATCAATCAACAGGAAAGATTGTAGTAAAGAAAGATATGGATACTGATCAGGTAATAGGTACTTTTACTGAAAGCTTAGATCAAGTAAAAAAAATAATTGATTATTCAAAATTGTCAAAATATAAATATACTTTTAGATTGGATAATAATAAATATTATTTTTATTCTGTTGAATTAATGGAGTAATTTGTAAGTAAATGCTTTATAACTAAAGCTTTTCTTTTTTTATATAATAAAATAAGGTACTTGAAAATAAAAAATAGATGATGTAGAATTTAAGTATAAAATAGAAGGAGAAAGAAAATGAAAAAAAGAAAAGATATATTGCTAGTAATACCCCTAATACTAACAATAGTTCTAATGGGGGGGGGTTACTTACGCCAAATATAGTAAGAGTATAGAAACTAAAAAGGAAATAACAATAAAAACAGGTACAAGATATATAGGAATATATGGAGTAAATGGATCAGATAAAGAAAATATCGAATTAAATAAAACATATACATTCACAATAGAAAATAGAGGAATAGAAGATGCAAGTTATAGATTATATATCGAGAATATAGAAGATGTTAATATAAGTTATACTTACACAAAAAGCGGAACAACAAAAAACGGAACATTAGTAAGTAAAACAATAGATGAAGCCAACTTAAAAGTAGGAGAAAAAGTACAAATAACAATAACATTTAGCGGAAGTGGAAATTATAAAGGAAAACTAAAAGTAGAAACAAAAGATTATTATAATAATGAACCAAATGAGCCAGAGTTAGTAGGAGACATGATTCCGGTAGTATGGAATGAAAGTTCAAAACAATGGCAAAAAGCAGATGACAAAAATACAAATAATAGCTGGTATGATTATGATAAACAAATATGGGCGAATGCCGTAACGATAAAAGATGCAAATAAAAGAACAACATATAAAAATGCAACAGCAGGAACAGTCATAGATTTAAAAGATGTAAATTTAATGTTAGTATGGATCCCAAGATATAGTTATACACTAAGAGATCAATATGGCTACCAAATAAGTGGAGCATCAACCCCAAGTCAAGCAACACCCGGAGCATTTGATATCAAATTTATAAGGACAAGTACAATCGAAACTGGAAGTGGAAAATATACAGGAGAAATAGCATCTAATTATTATACACCATCAAGTTTCTGTTGGGGAGATACGTGTGATGATGAAAATCAAAGAAGTAACTCAGGAAATAAAGAATTACCCGGAATCTGGATAAGTAAATTTGAGATAACTGGAGATATAAATAATATAGAATCAAAACCAAATGAGGTAAGCTTAAGAAATCATACAAACTCTGAATTCTTTACTGCTATACAAACACAAATGAATAAAGAAAATGGTTCTACAAATTATGGTTTTAATGGAAATAACTATGATACACATATGATAAAGAATACTGAATGGGGAGCAATGGCCTATTTAAGCCAAAGTAAATATGGAAAATATGGTAACTCAAAATATACAGGAGCAAGTAAAGAGATTTATATAAATAATTATAGTGGTTTTAAGACAGGCTGTAGCAAAGGAGAACCAGGAACAGGCACACCTGCTTCATCAAATTCTTCATCTAAATGCTTATATACATATGAAAAAGAGTTAACAGGAACTGGAGCCTCAACTACAGGAACTATTTATGGGATATATGATACATCAGGCGGAGCTTGGGACAGAGTAATGGGATATTTATCTGGATATTTAGGAAATTCAGGATTTGTTGCTAGTTCTATGCCAGAAAGAAAGTATTACAATTTATATACAAGTGGTACAGGAATTAAAGGAGATGCCACCAATACAGAAGGAACAAATGGATTTTATGGAGATTATCAATTATTTGTAAGTTCTTCCAACCCTTGGTTCCATCTTAGCGGTGGCTATGGCACTGGTGTTGTCGCGGGTGTTTTCAGCTTCGTCAACGACAGTGGTGGTGCCTACACCGGCGCTGGTTCGCGCCTTGTTTTAGCTACCTGGTAGGCTCTCTTTGATATAAAAATAGAGATGTTAAGAATTATAAAATTAGAATAAGGGTACATATTGTTCTAATCTTAAAAATAAAATATTTCAGTTAATAAATCTACTAGAAAAATAAAATTCTAGTGGTTTTTGCTTATATAATAAAAAAAGGAAATAATAATACATCAAAACAAGTATTATTATCAGTACTTGGAGTAGCAATTTTGATTGTTGCTGTTGT